>CAZNET010000161.1:0-6045 GCA_964571885.1 uncultured Pirellulales bacterium | reverse complement strand
TCCTATCAAGGCAAGAACAGCATTCATCTCGACCCCAAAAAGAAAGGCTGGACCTGGACCCCCGGCGAAAGAACCATCGACCCGGACGGCGGCCGGCTTGACATCGGTCCCGAAGCCGTCATCGGCAAACATCCTGCCCTGTGGTTTGGAAAATTGAGCGGTGAGATTACCGGTCCCCGCAGGGCCCGTTTGATCAGTGTCGCTGACGAGAAGTCCGGCTTTCAACTGGTTCGTGAATTCGCACTGGACGAAAAGACATCGAAACTGACGTGCAAACAAATCATCAAAAATATTTCAGACGAAACAAAACACGTATGTCACTGGAGCAGAACTCTTGCTACCGGCGGGGGGATTTGTATTGTTCCCCTGACCGAGCACAGCAGGTTCCCACATAAATATATCATGTACCAGTACAACCCCGCGGCCATGCAGTTCAGACCGCGTGACCCCAACATTATCGTAAAAGACGATCACATTGTTATCCAACAGGCACCGAAATACGCGAAATTGGGCATGGATTCGTACGCCGGCTGGCTGGCTTACATCACCAAAGATCATCTTCTGTTCGTCAAGGAGTTTCCAACGTATCCCGACCGCGTCTATAATGAAATGGCCGGTATTACCGTCTGCATTTATTACATGAGAGATGTCATGTGCGAACTCGAACCGATCGGACCAAGGGAAATACTAAAGCCGGGTCAATCAGCCAGCTACACTGAAACCTGGTATCTGCTGCCTCATGCGTTTCCAAAAGACCGACAGATCGACTACTCCGATATCAAACAAAAAGTAAAGACAGTTACGCAATGAGAATTGCGTTTAAAGAACAATTTTATTTACCGCTTTATGCCCGTTTAGTTCTGAACACAGCACGGTTTTTCACAATCGGCGGGACACGTGCCATTGGCCTGTTTACTCATACAGCCTTGAGCTGAATTATAAGGACAGTTTGTTTTGGCATTTTCCTGACAGCCGAACAGCAAACATGCAGATGCCAAAAAGACCAACGTTAAAACACCTGCAATCAATCTGGATTTCATGTTTTGTCTTTTCATTGGGATCCTTTCAATACAAATATAATCATTCTTTACCGATATAGATGGAAGAGGTTCGCGATAATCTTACATTTCAAAGTGTCTTTTTTTTATTTAAAAAACCTGAATGCAATAGCATTTAGAAGGATTTACTGGTAGAATACCGAGGTTTTATCGTTTATTGATTTTGGAGACAAATAAATGAGGCACCGAGAACATTTAACGCCTTACGGCAACAAGCCGATGGTAACGCCGATCGTATCGGCGGTGAATTATGAGTACGTTTCGTTCGAGATATTACGTCAGATCACCGATGGGGAAATCGACGGTTATACGTATCATCGGGATGACAATCCCACTGTACGTGCGGTCGAAAAAGAAGTGGCGATGATGGAAGAAGCGGTCGATTGTGTCATTTGCACGACCGGGATGTCTGCGATAACGAAGATTTTCCTGACTTATCTCAAGGCCGGCGATAATCTGATTACCTTCCATGACGTTTACGGAGCGAATTACAAGGTCTCATTAATTTTGGAAAAATTCGGTGTCGATGTGACCTGGCTTGATGCCGCGGAACCGGAAAAAGTCGCCGAAGCCATTAAACCCAACACAAAAATGATTTTCTGTGAAACACCAAGTAATCCCTTATGCAAAGTGGTTGATATTAAATATTTGCGCAAACAGGCCGATCGGGTCGGCGCAATGCTGGTCATCGATAACACCTTTGCCACTCCTTATCATCAACGTCCGTTGACCCTTGGGGCCGATCTGGTTGTTCACAGCGCGACCAAAGGACTGGGGGGCCATAACGATTTGATGGCCGGGGCCATTGCCTGTTCCACAAAGGAATATTATAATGAGCTTTGGTTTACCCGCCAGGCTATCGGAACCACCTTGGATCCGTTTCCCGCCTCGCTTCTTGAACGCGGATTGAAAACATTCGAAATCCGTGCGAAAAAAATGTCTGAAAACGCCCAGGCGATAGCGGAATTTCTGTCTGGTCATCCCAAAATTACCAGAATTGTTTATCCGGGTTTAAAAAATGACAAAGGTCACACGACAGCCAAAAAACAGATGAAAAACGGTTTCGGCGGGATGCTTGCTTTTGATGTCGGAAGGCGTCAAAGCCAGGCGAAGAAATTCGTCGAACGTCTGAAAGTCATTTATCATGCCGTCAGTCTCGGGTGTACTGAAACGCTGGTGTGTTTGCCTGTTTTAACAACGATGCTTTATCTGCCTGAAGAAAGAAGGACAATATTCGGGGTTAAGCCGAATACCGTGAGATTATCGGCGGGAATCGGCGATACGCAGCAGCTTATTGACGATCTTAAACAGGCCCTTAAATAAAAAAAAGACTTTACTCTTGACGCTCAAGCAGATTGTCATAATAATTGTAGCAATATTGGTTGTTATTAATGGATTGTTTATCAGTTAGATTGAAAGGAGGCCGTTATGGCAAAGGCAATCCTTACATTATCACTTATCGTTTTATCGGTTGGTCTTATTGGCTGCAGCGGTATGGACAGCGGCTCATCTCTGGTCGTTCCGCCGGCGATGCAGAGACCGGCTGAAAACGCACCGACCCTGAAGCTGGCCAGGGCAAGCGAAGCGGATATTGTTGAGCAGGTCATTCAAAACCGACAAGCCTATCGACAGGGACTGATGGTGCTCAAAGAACATTACATGAAAAAAGGCAACAATCTCAAGCTGAACTGGGTTGAAAAAGAACTCGATAAGCTGGATGATGTCCCTCAGTATAAATACATCATCGAAGCGGAGGTGCACGGCTCAAACTTAAGCGCGAAAAACGCAATTCCCGAAGCCGACTATATGTACTTTGACGCGGTCCAGACCGAAAAGAAAGCCAGAACCTTCAAAGTGCTGGTCGATGAAGATTTGCTTCGGGTAGCTTTGGAGAAATACAACACTATTATCAACAAGCATCCCTCCAGTGACAAAATAGACGATTGTGCTTTTAACGCGGCGGGCATTTATGAGCATTTTAAGGATTATAGTATAGCGCTTTTGTATTATCAAAGAGCTTATCAATGGGACCCTGAGACCATTCATCCGGCTCGTTACAAAGCGGCATATATTCTGGACAACTATCTGGCCAGAAGAAACGAAGCCCTTGAGGTTTATAAGGACGCGATCGCAAAAGACCCTGAGCACAGCAAATGGAAAGACTACGCCCAGGCAAGAGTGCAGTCACTCAGCAGCAGCGGCGAAGAAATCGATTAACTTTCATGATGTCACTGAATAATGACAAAGGGTCTGGCGGACGTTCAGGCCCTTTTTTATTTGGCTTATGTTAAAACTGGAAAAGAAAATCGCCGAGTTCATTCAAACGGAACGTCTTTTTGCCCCAAGGGACAAAATTCTTGTCACCCTTTCGGGAGGAGCCGATTCGGTGGCAATGCTTTATGTGCTGAGGGCGCTGCAAAAAGAAAGATTCACCAAAACCGAATTGATCTGTGTTCACATCAATCATCATTTACGCGGGGCCGAGAGCGAGGAGGATGAAGATTTTGTCATTCGCTTAACCGAATCTGTGGGGGTACCGATGATCGTTGACCCGATCGATGTACAGTCACAAGCCCGTCGAGAAAAATTATCCATAGAAACCGCCGCCCGGCAGTTAAGGCTTGACAGGTTTATGCAAATCGCCAAAAACACGTGTTGCCGGTTTATCGCAACCGGACATCATAAAAACGATAACGCCGAAACGGTTATCCATCGGCTTTTGCGGGGAACGGGACCGATGGGACTTGCCGGCATCAGGCCCAAAAAGCAATTTGCCGCAGGCCTCATTTTCGTCAGGCCCATGCTGTGTGCCACACGAGATGAAATTATCTCCTACTTAAATGAAATTAATGTTCGCTGGAGAGAAGACCGTTCAAATGCCGATATCACTCTTACCCGAAATTTCATCAGGCATCGACTGATCCCTGAGATTCAAAAGAACTCTGAATCCTGTATCACCGATCTGGTTGCCGAACTGTCGGCCGCTGCGAGAGGTTTAATAGAAACGGTAACTTGTACAGCCGATCATTTATCCGATTTGCAGGTTCAAAAACCAGATGCCATGGAATTGTTCACCGAGGGTTTTTCAAAACAGCATACCGAAGTTCAGATCGAACTGATCAGGAGGGCGCTGTATCATATCGGGTGCGGACTTGGTGACATATCGCGGCGAACCTATCTGAAAATCATCAGGTTAGCGACATCACAACAAAGCGGAAAACAGCTCGAGCTGCCGGGCGGATTTGCCGTCGAGAAAAGCTACGACAGACTTGTTTTTTCAAGTGCCAAGAAACCATCATTAAACCCAAATGAAACCGTATCTGTTGAGCTCAATATGTCAGGTGAAACGACAGTCGGCGATGTTTTATTTGAAATAAAAATCTTTGATTCGGGGCGCGTCGGTTCAGAAAACAACCGATTCACGGCAAATAACACCGTCGAATATTTTGATCTGGACACGCTTAAACTTCCTTTGACAGTACGTCATAGGAGAAAAGGCGATATGTTTATGCCGCTCGGTTTGGAAAAAGAAAAAAAAATCGGCAAGTTTCTGACCGACCAGAGAATTCCGCGAAACCGAAGAGATAATCTGGTTATTGAAGACCGTGAAAAAATCATCTGGCTGTGGCCGCTGCGGATGAGTGAGCAAACGAAAATCACCGATCGAACGAAAAAAATCCTGCAGATCAAAACCAGTACTGACAAACCTGAACCGTTGACATTTTGAGTTTTAGATTTTATACTGTTTTGCCTGTTAGTTTGAAAGGATGATCAATGAAATCGAAGAATTTACATCGTCGTGAATTTTTGAAACTAACCGGCTTGAGTGCCGCATCTTTTATTTTCAGCGGATGCAATGAAGATCGGTCCGTTACTGGATTTGATGAACGCACCAGACCGAATCTTTTATTTGCCTATGCCGACGATTGGTCGTGGCCGCATGCAGGCGTTTATGGCGACCCGGTCGTCCAGACGCCCAACTTCGACCGTATCGCCAGAGAAGGCATTCTGTTCAACAACGCTTTTGTAACAACACCGTCCTGCTCGCCGTCACGCGCATCGGTTCTGACCGGCCAGTATCCCTGGCGCCTTGAGGAAGGTGCCCTTCTCTGGGGGACGCTGCCGGCCAAGTTCGATCTTTACACGGATATCCTCAAAGCCAACGGCTATTTCGCCGGCTGTACCGGCAAGGGCTGGGCACCGGGCCGGATCGGGCCGGGCGGCAGGAAATCCAGCCCCACCGGCAAAGGCTATCCGAACTTCGAAGCGTTTTTGAAAGCGCGTTCAAAAAAGGCGGCTGATAAGCCGTTCTGTTTCTGGTTCGGGACCAGCGACCCGCATCGGCCCTACGAATACAAGTCCGGCGTCAACAGCGGTATGAAGGCAGAAGCGGTTAAGGTACCGGCGTGTTTGCCGGACAGTGAAGAGGTACGGATCGACATCTGCGATTATTTTTATGAGGTTCAGCGTTATGATCGCGATATCGGCAAATTGCTCAAACTGCTCGAAGAGAACGGGGAACTGGATAATACGCTGATCGTCGTGTCCAGCGACAACGGGATGCCGTTCCCGCGGTGCAAGAGCAACCTTTACGATATGGGCGTGCACATGCCGATGGCGGTTCGCTGGGGCGATGTTGTTAAAGGCGGCAGAATTGTCGATGACTTTGTTTCCATGCAGGATGTCGCGCCGACATTTCTTGAGGTGGCGGGTTTGCAGCCATCTCCGCAGATGACCGGCAAGAGTCTTGTTAATATTTTACTGTCCGAGAAATCCGGTCAGATCGATCCCTCACGTGACAAGACCTTCACCGGCAAGGAACGTCACGGATGGTGCCGACCGGGTGGAGCGACCTATCCGTCGCGTGCGGTTCGCACGGCCGATTATCTCTATATTCACAATTTCAGACCTGACCGCTGGCCCAGTGGAAATCCGAACACCGGCGCGGTTCATACGCAGATCAATGACGAACTGAAGCAAAAACTGA
>CAZNET010000160.1:0-6064 GCA_964571885.1 uncultured Pirellulales bacterium | reverse complement strand
ATCGCAAATTTTGAAAATTTTTCACCGGTTTATTTCACTTCCGGGGCATCTTTTGTCATTAATCGTTATGACCAGAAATAACCGAATGTAAAGTGCTTGCCTGCCGGCTTTTGCTGTGTTAAGCTGTTATGGTATTATTCTTTGAACCAGGAGGTAAAAATGTCATTTTGCACCGTCATTAACTGTATGGACGGCAGGACGCAGCTGCCGGCGATCAACTTTCTGACCAGACGTTTCGCCGCCGACTACGTGGATTCGATCACCGAGCCCGGCCCGGTCGACATTCTCGCGGAACAGAAGAACGAATCCCTGCTCAAATCGATTTTCGATCGGCTCGATATCTCCGTCAACCAGCACGGCTCGAAGTCCGTCGCGATCGTTGCCCATCACGACTGCACCGGCAATCCTGAGGACAAAGAACGGCAGATCGGCCAACTGGCACTGGCGGTCGGTTTTGTGCAAAGCAAATACGAAACCTGTGAGGTCATCGGCCTGTGGATCGATGAGAACTGGAAAGTGACCGAAGTCTGAACCGGGAGTTTAAATGATGGAATATGCGATAGGTAAAACCGGGCGCGTTATTGCCGCCAGATTATATGAAGGCGAGGACCTTTACGAATCGATCCAAAAGATCGCTGAAAAGGAAAATATCAAAGCAGCGGCCGTCTTTATCACCGGAGGTTTTCGAAGAGCCGATGTCGTCGTCGGACCGAAGCAGGAAACACCGAAGATCGTCGGAAATTTCAAGGCCTTCGAGGGCCCCGGCGAAGTGCTCGGCGTCGGAACCATCTACTGCGACGACGAAGGGCCAAAGATGCATATACACACGGCCATCGGCAAAGGCGACGAAACGATCGTCGGCTGCCCGCGCGGCGGCGCTAGCACCTTTCTCATCCTTGAGATCACTATCATCGAATTCCAAGGCATCAGTGCCGAACGAAAACTCGATCCAGAAAAAGACCTCAAACTGCTGAAATTCGAATCATAAATGATTTTGACTTTTACTCATTGATAAATTAAATTATTTGGAAACAATCAATATTTTATTAGCAAAGCTGTCGAGGAGTTTTAAATGAAGTGCCCTGTGTGTAAAATCGAGCTTAACAAGAAATCAATCGGCGATGTTGAAGTTGACGAATGTTCAAAATGCGGCGGTATGTGGTTCGAGGAAGATGAACTAAGGAGAGCCAAGGACGCCTCGGAGGCGGATCTGAATTGGATGGATTTTGAAATATGGAAGAATAAAGATAAATTTAAGGCGGAATCAAGGAACCTCTCATGTCCGAAATGCAGTCAGATATTGGTCGCCGTCAATTACGCGGACACGAAAACAGAAATTGACTATTGTGCCAACTGTAAAGGTGTCTGGCTGGATCAAGGAGAACTCAAAAAGATCATAGATGCTTTAAACGAGGAGCTTAATGCAAAATCTTTTCCAGATTACATTAAATCGAGTTTGCAGGAAGCAAAAGAGATCGTCACCGGGCCGGAGTCCTTTATTTCAGAATGGAAGGACTTTATGACCGTATTAAGAATGATGCAGTATCGTCTCTTTGCAGAAAATCCTAAACTTCTTAATGCCGTGATCGAAATTCAAAAAGCTAATCCAATCAAGTAGTTTAATAAGATGTATTTGGCCGTTTTTTTATGTGTAAAGAATGCAAGAATGTTGTTTTTAGTAGTCGTGCCCTTCGCAGGATATTTGAGTGTGGACTGAGTAAACATGATGTCATTGATGTCATCAGAAATAGCCGGATCATCACCGAATATCCTGATGATGAACCGTATCTTAGTTGCCTGATCTTGGGCTTGGTCAATGATATCGCGATTCACATCGTGTTCGCTGTCAATCTGGAACACCAAACAGGAATTGTCCAAACAACATATATTCCAGATACATCCTTGTGGGAAGTACCTGCGGATGTCTTTGAAAACTGCGGCGAACCTTATCTCAACGAAACAACAACCGCAAGAGTTCAGCACTTTGCCGAACAAGACGTTCAGCAAGGCGCTGAAATCGAAGTCCTTAAATACGCTGCTTAAACTATGTCAATCGAACGACATGCAGACAATCTGATCATTGCGGCGGGGGATGTCAGGCCGTCGATGGACGGCTATGAAGTCATCGGTGTATTTAATGCCGGGGTCTCTCGGCTCGGTGATGAAGCGGTCCTGCTGTTAAGGATTGCGGAAAAGCCGATCAACGCCGACCCGGACTGCGTTTTTGTTCCTGTCTATGATCCCAAAGACGAACAGACAAATATCATTCGCTTTCAGAAAAACGATCCGGAGATCGATTTTGCCGATCCGCGGCTGGTGGTTACAAAAAAAGGAACCTACCTTACCTCGATCTCGCATCTTCGTCTGGCCCGCAGCAGCGACGGAATTCAATTTACTATTGATGATGTGCCGTTTATGGCAGCGAAGGAGAATTATGAAACGTTCGGTCTGGAGGATCCGCGCATCACAATTATCGACGGCACCTTCAATATTACCTATGTCGCCGTAAGCGACCAGGGCGTTGCGACCGCCCTGGCCTCGACGATCGACTTTCAAAAAGTTACCCGCCACGGGATTATTTTCTGTCCTGACAACAAGGATGTTGTGTTATTTCCCGAAAAGGTAAACAGTCAGTATCATGCGCTGCATCGTCCGTCCTCGCCGCTTTTCGAAACTCAGAACCTATGGATCGCTTCGTCACCCGATCTTGTCAACTGGGGCAATCATATTTGTCTGTGCTCCACGCGCGAAGGCTTCTGGGACGAAATGAAGATCGGCGCCGGGGCGCCGCCTTTTAAGACAGACAAAGGATTTGTTGAGATCTATCACGGTGCCGACCGCGATAACCGCTACTGCCTCGGCGCACTGCTGCTGGACCTCGACGATCCTTCGAAAATCATCGCCAGAAGCGAATTGCCCCTGTTCGAACCCGAAGCCGACTACGAAACAAAAGGCTTTTTCGGCAATGTTGTCTTTACCTGCGGCCTGTTATACGAAGAAAGAATTTTGAAAATCTACTACGGCGCCGCCGACACCGCCATCGCCTGTGTCACCATGTCAATCGATGATGTTTTTAGAAACCTGCGCCTCTGACCACATCAGATCTTCAGTTGACAATCCTCTGGGGGTTCAATTATTTTGCTTGTGAATTCTTCTGCGCTGGTTTAAAATTCAATCCGGAAAGAATATACAAAAAACAGATCCATTGTCCGTTGTGTGAAAGGGATTTAGATGAAGGTGCAAATTTCAAAGATTTCTATTTTTCAAACCAGCAGGATTATTGCCATATTATATGCTTTTATGGGCTTGATCCATTTTTCCATCGGGTTTTTTATGCTCCTGTTTGGTAAGCCTGAGGGTTTTATTTTGATCCTGACGCCGATTTTCATGGGCGCGTTAGGATTCATTTTCTTTGCTGTTCTTTCCGCAATCTACAACTGGATCAGTACAAAATTCGGCGGCATCGAATTCGAGCTGACGCACATGGAATAGGAATAGTGTGTTCGGCACTCACATCTATCCGCTCCAAGGGGCCAGCGCATGCTGAAGGTGTTTTTTGGATTTCAGGCAGGCGACTGTCGCCGACCACCGCCCGGTCCGCCGGGACCTCGCCTCGGCGGTTCGATGCCTCGTTCGTCCATTCGCTGCCTTAACTGCCTGCGAAACTCACTCATCCTTGCACGGGTTTCCGGATTCGTCCTTTCAGCCCGGGCCCGCATCCGGCCGGGGTTGGGGCCTCGGCCTCGGCGCTGTCGAAACTGTTCACGACGCTGGCGCGCTTGCTGTTGCTGTTCTTCAGTCATTTCAGCACGGCGCTGCTCACGCATTTTCTGAAATTCTTCCCGGCGCTTGAGCATATCATCGATCACCTTGTCCAGGTACATTTGACGCTGGTTTTCGGGTAAAGAGAAATACGTTTTGGCCTGTTCGTCCGCAACGGCCATAAACATCTGCCGCATCGTCTGGCGGCGCTGTCGTCGATCCATATTCTGAAACGCATCGGACTGGCGAAATGCGCGGATATCTTCTGGCTGTTTCGCTGTTATTTTCACATCGTTTTTTGAACCGGCCAAAAATAGAATGGCAATGGTTGTTGTCACGAGCATCGCCGCGATGACCGATATGCTGATCCAAAATCTTTTTCTGTTCATACTCATTTTATTGATCCTTTAAGTTTCCAATGTGGCAGTCTGCGTATAAATAATTTACCGCTCCGGGTTTGCCGGCCTCACCGTGGAACGGCTTATAATCGTTCAATACATGAATGTTTTTTTCTTTCTGTTTGCCCTTTGTTACCAGAAACGTTTTACTTACCTGCTTACCGGCCAGCATGGCATTAAATTCGTAGGATGTTCCCTCACGTTTGAAATATTCCTTGTTCAGATCCGCCGGGCAGCAGTAAACATCGTTATTATCAACATATTCATCGAGAAAGTGCGTGATCGGCTTTTTGTCGTTCAATTTCAGAGAGGGCATTCGGCATGCGTCCGGCATGAAATTATCATTATCGTCCAGGAACATCCTCAACCCATGAGCGATGCCGTGAAGATTTGTTCGGCACCGCATGCGATAGGCCATCTGCCGGACCTTTGATATCACCGGAACGGTGATACTTAAAAGTACGGCGATCACGGCGATAACCACAATGAGCTCAACTAACGAAAAACCACGTTTCATGAGATTTTTCCTTAAAATCGACTGTTTGTAATGATAGACTGAAAATCATACTGATTTATTGCAATCTTTTTCAAAACTGAAATAAAATAATCATCTTTCCTTAATCCGTCGGCCTCGTTAAAGGATTTCTTGTTTGCAATGGCATATATAATTGCTATATATGTTTAAATGGTATATGGTGCCGAAGCCAATGATTAACATGAAGGAAAGTCCATAAAGGAACCATGATGTCGTTTTTGGAATCGGAAGTTTTTATTTATATAGTGATACCGGCGTTGATCTTTTTCGCGAGGATCATCGATGTCTCCATTGGGACCATGCGGATTATTTTTGTTTCGCGAGGCGCAAAAATCATCGCGCCGCTTCTGGGATTTTTTGAGGTGTTGATCTGGCTGCTGGCGATCGGCAAGGTCATGCAGAATCTCGATAACTGGCTTTGTTATGTCAGCTACGCCGCCGGTTTCGCCGCAGGTACTTACATCGGCATCTGTATCGAGGAAAAGCTGGCCATGGGAACATTTATTATTCGGGTGGTCACCAAATCAGACGCGACCGATCTGATCAACCGATTGCGAGAAGAGGGATACGGCGCGACATCCTTAAACGCTCAGGGAAGCAAGGGGCAGGTCAATGTTATTTATTCGGTCGTTCGCCGGGAAAGCATTGCCCAGGTTGTCGATATTATCCGTACATTTAATCCCAAGGCTTTTTATTCGATTGAGGATATACGTTATGTCAGTGAGGGTATTTTTCCTCAAGAGCAGACGTTCTTCCAAAAAAGTATGCGGGTGCTGCCGAGAATGAGACGAAAGGGCAAATAAATACAACAGGAGCCTGAAATGAGTAAATCAGTCAAACATCATTCAAAAAAATCCGGGCTGCCGCCGGGGACGCTGATTCATGTCGGTGAGCAGAAAATCGAGCAGGTGCGGATCACGGTCATCGATTATAACGAACAGCAATTTGAAGAAAAACGTCTTGAAACGATCGAAGCAAGCTTCGGCTATAAAACCTCCTCGACCGTGACCTGGCTGAATATTGACGGTATTCATGATACCGAGATCATCGAAAAGCTCGGCGGACATTTTGATTTTCATCCGCTGATGCTCGAAGATATTCTCAACACTTCCCAGAGACCCAAACTGGACGACTACGAAAATTATCTTTTCACCGTGATCAAAATGCTGACATATGACGAAAAGAAAAGCGCCATTCGCTCTGAGCAGGTCAGTCTGATCCTGGGTGATAACTTTGTGATTTCGTTTCAGGAATGTCCCGGCGATGTGTTCGAGTCGATCCGAGAGCGTATCCGCAGCGCTAAGGGCCGCATCCGAAAAATGGGCGCCGATTATCTTTGTTACAGTCTGATCGATGCGGTGGTCGATCA
>CAZNET010000159.1:0-6081 GCA_964571885.1 uncultured Pirellulales bacterium | reverse complement strand
CGTAGAGTATCCCGTCTTCGAAAGCCATGAAATTTATCAAATTTTTTTTCATGCATGCACGAACGATTAAATTGTGAGTTTAAGATTGACTTTTAAAGGATTTGAGGGTAATGTTTTGCGAACATCAAGTATTACGTATTTTTGGAGTAGAATAATGCCCGAACTAATCTTAAAAGAAAATTATAATCCGCTCCTCGACCTTCGTGAAACGGAAATCGCTATCAAATTCATCAAGGATTTTTTCGAAGCGGAACTGGCAAAAGCATTGAACCTCCAGCGAGTCTCGGCCCCGCTATTTGTTCAAAGAGGTTCCGGCGTCAATGACGACCTCAATGGTATTGAGCGAAAAGTATCGTTCCAAATCAAAGACGCCAATAGCTGTACCGCGGAATGTCTGTTTTCCTTAGCCAAATGGAAACGCATGGTACTGGCTCAATATGGATTTGGATACGGTGAAGGACTTTATACGGACATGAACGCGATTCGGCCGGACGAAGAATGTCTTGACAATTTGCACTCGGTCTATGTCGATCAGTGGGACTGGGAACGAGTCGTAAAAGCCGAAGAGCGAAATCTTGATTTCTTAAAGAATATTGTCAGAAAAATATATAATGTACTTAAAAAAACCGAGCAGATGGTTGACTCACGGTATCTGCAAATCGACCCGGTGTTACCCGATGAGATAACATTTGTGCACACCGAGGACCTGCATAAGGAATTTCCAGATTTGAGTCCACGCCAGCGAGAGAAAAAAGCCTGTGAAAAATACGGTGCGGTTTTTATCATCGGTATCGGCGGCAAATTAATCGACGGCACGTTTCATGACGGCAGAGCGCCGGATTACGACGACTGGATCACGCCGACGATAAACGGCAAAAAGGGACTTAACGGTGACATCTTCGTCTGGAATCCGGTGCTCGAATGTGCTTTCGAACTTAGCTCAATGGGAATCCGCGTCGATAAAGATTCCATGCGGCAACAGCTCGAACAGCGAGGTTGTATCGACAGGCTCGAACAGCAGTGGCATAAAAAACTGCTGAATGACGAATTGCCGTTGAGTATCGGCGGCGGAATCGGTCAATCACGACTTTGTATGTTCATGCTCCGCAAACTACACATCGGCGAAGTGCAGGCGAGCATCTGGCCCGACGAGATGATCGCACAATGTAACCAGGCCGGTGTGCGATTATTATAACCATACAACATTAAAACAATTTGCAGTAATTCTTTTTTAGGATGTCATCAGGTCTTGATAGAATAACATCAACAGTAAATTCCTGTTTTTAGTATACTTCAAACTTTTGTTTTGACATTTGCACTTGAACATTCTAAATTTGCGCCAAATGGAAATTTAATCTATATTTATTGAGAGAAATGATCATGAAAAGATCACTTGTTTTATGTTGCATATGTCTATGGGCCGGCTGTTCACAAACTCGATATTTAGGAAATAGCCTCGCTGGATATGAACAATCCGAAAAAGCTAATTTGTCTATCGAGCAAGCAATTGACAAGGCAACACCCTATCTTGATGAGTCTTTTAGAATCATGAGTGAGAATCGTGAGTTCATTTCAGGGGGAGATAGTGATCCCTGGATTCATGTCATCGAAGAAGGTCGGTATTATTTAATTACAAAAGGTAATTATCCTTATAAATACTTTGATCCTTATATAAAAGCTGCGGTGAAGGTCAACAAATATACAGGCGAGGTAATACCTCCATCACGATCAAAAAAGATAAAATAATTAACCTTTAATCAACAAATACTTAGGAAATCAATGTGAAGATAAAAATTCACACGCAGATAATCATCGCAATCATCGCCGGTGTGTTCTGCGGTCTTGTCTTTGGCGAAAAGGCTCAGCACTTACAGATATTCGGCAATCTTTTCATACGTTTTTTAAAATTGATAATTATTCCATTGATCATGGCTTCAATGATTTCAGGTATAATTAGTATCGGAAATATCCGCGGTCTTGGCCGAATCGGCATTAAAACATTCGCTTATTATTTAATGACAACAATCATCGCTGTGACAATCGGCTTAATCTTAGTTAATATTATCAGTCCGGGTGTTGGTGCTGATCTTGGCACCGAACAGACAAAAACTTTGCCCGAACATAGTGAACCATCTCTAACATCCATTATTTACGATATTTTCCCCGACAATATTTTTTACGCGATGGCAAACGATAAAGTGCTATCGGTCATCTTTTTTTCACTTTTATTGGGAACCGCGATTTCTACAATCGGCGACAAAGCCAAACCTGTCGCGATATTTTTTCAATCATTCAACGATGTCATGATGAAAATCACCGAATGGATTATGGCCTTGGCGCCGTTTGGGGTATTCGCATTAATGGCCGTCACAATTGGCAAAACCGGGCTGGACGCCGTCAAATCCCTCGCGGCTTATATAATAACCGTTCTCATCGGCTTGGGTGTTCATGCACTCATTGTTTTGCCTTTCATACTGAAATTCATCGCCGGATTGTCGCCAGTGGCATTTTTTAAACATGTTTTCTCTGCTGTGGCGACAGCCTTCAGCACGGCCAGCAGTTCGGCGACGCTGCCGATCACAATGGAATGTCTTGAAAAAAACGCAGGCATTGATAATAAAATTGTCAGTTTCGTTTTACCGCTTGGCGCAACGATCAATATGGACGGCACCGCGCTTTATGAAGCCGTTGCCGCGATGTTTATCGCGCAGGCTTATGGAATTGAACTGGGTTTTTCCCAACAGATTATTATTGTTCTTACGGCAACACTGGCATCCATTGGAGCGGCTGCAATACCCAGTGCCGGCTTAATCACGATGGTTATTGTATTAAAAGCAGTTAATCTGCCTCTCGAAGGCATCGCCATGATTTTAGCCGTTGACCGTATTCTTGATATGTGCAGAACGGCCGTTAATGTCTTCGGAGATTCCTGTGGGGCAGCGGTTGTGGCCAAATTTGAGAAAAACCACAATACCCCTTAACGTCTCGTTATCGGCAAAACAAACACAAATGAACATAAACCGTACTCAAATTTTTGGTAAAATTATTGCATCGGCTTGTGCGATTAAATATAATGTCTGTTTTTACTGTCCGAAAAGAAATTACAATGCTATTTGAAATGACGGTCAAAACAAATGAATTTAACTCAAATACTTCAGCCCGGATGTATAAAAGTTCCGATCGAGAGCAAAGACAAAAACTCGGCAATCGAAGAACTGATTGATCTTTTAAATTCAAATAATGTGCTGACAAACCCCGACGCTGTTTTGCAGGCGGTTATGACCCGCGAACAAACTCGCAGCACCGGCATCGGCTCGGGTATCGCGATACCTCACGGTAAATGCAAGGAAGTCAAAGATCTAGTCATGGCACTGGGCATTGCGAGCGAACCGATCGACTTTGAAAGTGTGGACGGCAAGCCTGTTTCGATCATCATTCTCTTAGTCTCTCCCATTGACCAAACCGGCCCGCACATCCAGGCCCTGGCAAAAATCAGCAGGCTGATGCTGGACGATGAGTTCAAAAAGAGTCTTGAGACAATCGGTTCAGCGAAAGATGCTTATGACCTCATCAGCGGAAGAGAAGAAAAATAGTTTTCTTAACCGTCGACTCTTCTTAGGCGGTAGCCGGAGCATAGGTCCCCGACGACGTATTTTCCCACGTAATCAATCCTGATTCAAAACTACTAACGAGATCTTTGTGTCTCGGCATTATCCTTAACGTAATACCCCAGCGTCCGGGTTTGGCACAGACCATCGAACCGATAAAGGTATGCTCGCCATCATTAGGACCGTTTGATTCGTACTGCATTTCAATAGCCGAACCGTTTTGAATATTACCCCAGGAATCTACGGGACCTTGGTAAACCTGAACACACACATCCTTGGGGTCGATTTGATTAAGTCTGACAATCGCTTTGACATCAAGCATGGAACCGACTTTGAGCTGTGGTTTCTGTGCATCTGAAATAATCTTATTATTATCTTCGGACGGATGGATATGAACATCAAGAATTTGAACGTCTGACCAGGCCGATTGCATAAACAACTTGAACCCCACCAGTTCTTTCACCGGTGACATTCCATCACTTATGAGATATCGGTAGCGAGCGGATGCGGGATTATAAAATCTCCTTGCATACTCGGCTACCATACGATGCGTATTAAAACGAGGGGCTATCCATTCAATGGACTTTTTGGCTTTTTGAATCCAGTCTTTGGGCAAATGTTCACCGTTCTGCCTGTAATATAACGGCACGACTTCTCTCTCGAGGATGTTATAAATCGCCTGTGACTCGATTGTATCCTGATAATCGGTATCATTGTACCGTTCACCGGAACCGATGACCCAGCCGGTATCGGGCCGGTAGCCCTCGCACCACCATCCATCCATTGTACTCATATTGATTGCACCGTTCATCGCTGCCTTCATACCACTGGTGCCGCTGGCTTCCATAGGCGGACGCGGATTGTTCAACCAGATATCCACACCCTGCACCAGCATCCGAGCGATATTGATATCGTAATCCTCGAGGAAAACGATCCTTCGCCTGACATTATGCTGATTGGCAAAGTTAATAATATGACGGATAATCTCTTTTCCTTCAGAATCTCTTGGGTGGGCCTTACCGGCAAAGATTACCTGCATCGGCTTTTCGCTGTTGGTTAACAGATTTATCATTCGCTCAGGATCCCTTAACAACAAGTCTCCCCGCTTGTAACTGGCGAATCTTCTGGCAAAACCTATCGTCAAGGCTTCCGGGTCCAACACTTCATCGGCCCAGTTCAGTTCCGTATGATAGGTACCCCTTCGCTTCATCTGCATTTTCAGACGCTCTCTGGCGAAAACGATCAGCCGTTCCTTGCATCGCTGGTGCACGCGCCAAAATTGCTCATCGGAAACAAGATGTATGTTTTTCCAAATCGATTTATCCAGCGAATCGGCCCAGTTCGGATCGATGTAACGGTCGAAAAGCGAAATAATCTCATCGGACAGCCAGCTTTTAGAATGAATACCGTTAGTGACAGATTTAACCGGAACTTCATTCACAGGGATACCCACCCAGAGACTGCCCCACATTTCACGCGACACTTTGCCGTGAAGCTCACTGACACCGTTACGATAGCTGCTGAGATTTAGCGCCAACACCGGCATCTTGAAAGGCTCGTTCTCATCATCCGGCAGGATCCTTCCGAGCTTCAAAAAGTCTTCTCTGCTTAGACCAAGTGAATTGATATATTCTGAAAAATATTTATCCATCAGATCAACGGCAAATTCATCCAAACCAGCTTTGACCGGTGTGTGGATGGTAAAGACATTACCTGCACTGGTTGCTTCAGCCGCTTCCTCATAACTCAATCCGGTGGTTTCGCGCAATGTTCTGATGCGTTCCAGCGCTAAAAATGCAGCATGCCCTTCATTCATATGGCAAACAGTCGGTTCGATGCCCATCGCGCGCAGCGCCCGTAATCCGCCAATACCGAGCAGAATCTCCTGACGAATACGCATCTCTCTGTCACCGCCGTAAAGACTAATCGTGGTCATCCTGTCAGCTGGTGAATTAATTTCTATGTTCGTATCGAGCAGGAACAAACTGACCTTGCCGACCTCAACCTTCCATATCTGGGCGTAGACTTCTCGACCAGGATAATCAACACTGATCAGTTGCGGTTTACCGTCATCTTTGCGAACGAGTTCCATCGGCATGTTGAAAAAATCGTTTTCGATATACATTTCCTGCTGCCAGCCGTCCACGTTAAGGTACTGACGAAAATATCCTTTTTGATACATCAGGCCGATACCTACCAGCGGAATACCAAGGTCCGATGCACTTTTCAGGTGATCGCCTGCCAAACCGCCGAGTCCGCCGGCGTAAATCGGCATACATTCATGTAAACCAAATTCTGCACTGAAGTACGCAATCACCGACTGATCCGGACATACATTCTGATACCAACGGTATGAGTTTTTATATTCCTTAAGCTTATCACTTAAACGGTTAAGCTCAGTGACATAACTGGGATTTTTTGCAAGTTCTTCAAGTCTTTTTTGTGACACCATACCCATCAGCTTAACCGGATT
>CAZNET010000158.1:0-6090 GCA_964571885.1 uncultured Pirellulales bacterium | reverse complement strand
GGATCGTTTATCAGATTGTAGTATTCTTCAGGGTCGTTGAGGTGGTCGTACAATTCCTCCGAGTTGTCATAGTACCTGATGAACCGGTATCTTTCGGTCCTGACCGCGAAGTTACCCGGGCCGTATGTCGTTATAGAAGGGTGATTCCACTTCGCATGTGGATTTTCAAGTAATGGTTTAAGATTGTTACCATCGAGTTTGTGGTTAACCTTGATGTTGCATAGTTGCTGTAAGGTCGGATAGATATCCTGCAGGTTTACTGGTCTATAACAGTTATGACCAGCAGATTTCATACCAGGTGTCCTAATCTGGAACAAGACTCTTGTGGATGCTTCCCACAGCGCCATCTTTCGCCAGTGCTCTTTTTCGCCGAGGTGCCAGCCATGGTCGCTCCAGATGACGACGATCGTATTGTCACGGTATTTGGAATTTTCCAGAGCATTTAATACTGTGCCGACATTACCATCGGTGAAAGAAGAACATGCCAGGTAGGCTCGTACGGCTCTTTTCCAAAGATCCGGCTGAGAGGTTATATAACGATGATCAGTTGGATCATTGAGATTGATACCTGCATGATAATGAGCAAATATTTTTCCGGCCTTGGAAAGATCATTGAGGTCATCTTTCGGCGCGAAAGGGATCTGGATATCTTCTAAAGGATGCATATCAAAATATTTCGGTGGGGCAACCCATGGCAAATGAGGTTTAAAGAATCCGACATTCAAAAAGAACGGTTTGTCATGGTCTTTGTTTAATTCATCGACAGCCCAATCTGCTGTTTTACGATCACGATGTTTATCGGGACTGCTTGTGAAAGGATAAAATCTAAAACGTTTTGTATAGTTGAAGTTGGGGTGTTTAGAGTCAGGTTTTAAATTATCATTTTTAAAAAGATGATACTGATCCCAGCCTCTGTCATCATGATATTCAACATGATGAACCTTTCCCGCACCGGCGACATAGTAACCATTATCACGAAAGGCCATCTGCATTGTTTGAATATTTTTGGCGATACGGTTTTTTGGATGATAGGTATCATTGTGATGACCATAGACGCCTGTCCCTTCGGGTCGTTTTCCATACATGATCGCTGTTCGAGAGGGACCGCATAGAGGCGACGGACAATATGCTCTCTGGAAGGTAACAGACGATCTTGCAAACCGGTCGATATTGGGTGTCTTTGCCTGAGGATGACCGCCGAGACAGCCTATCCAGTCATTGAGGTCGTCGATTGCGATCATCAGAACATTATATTTTTTGCCTTGTGTTTTAGCCCAAAGAGAATTTCCGGCAAGGAGGATTCCCGCTAATGCCGAGCCTGAGTATTTCAGGAATTGTCTTCTTTTCATAATGCTTTCCTTGTTTTAATCAAGATGAAAATCGTTTTTAATTAATTGGCTAAGTTTATCTGTGACATTTTTATATTCTGGATTTACTGCGACATTTTTATTTTCCGCAGGATCGATCTGGTGGTCATAAAGTTCTGTTTGGAGTAATTTCTGTGATTCAATATTTCTCCATTCAACATACCTGAAACGTTTCGTTCTCACAGCATAGCCCATCACTCTTGGATTAACTGCCGTGGGTCTCGGATATTGACTAAAAGCGGCCTCTTTCCAGGACATGCTGGGATTTTTAAGCAAAGGGACAAAACTTCTGCCTTCGAGATGGGAAGGTTTTTCGAGACCGCAAAGATCGCACAGGGATGGATAAATATCTACAAATTCTATCAGGGCATCTGTTTTTTGTCCGTTGTTTTTCGTACTGGGAACACTGATAATCAAAGGGGCGTTGGTATCGAGTTCATAGTTGGTGTGTTTGCACCACATGTTATGCTCGCCGAGTTTCCAGCCATGGTCGCCCCAGAGGATTATAATTGTGTTCTTACGAAGATTCTGCCTGTCGAGTTCATCAAGCACTTTTCCGATCTGTGCATCGACGTATGAAACGCAGGCATAATATCCATGTTTCAGTTTCCTGGTAAGATTATCCGGCATAGGTCCTGTTGCCGGCATGCCGTGATAGCCTCGAAGCTCGCCCCAATCGGTAAGAGCCATCTTCGGAGCATTTTTAGGCGGATACGGATTGTTTGGAAGTTCGATGTTGTTTTCATCGTAAAAATTCCAGTATTTCTTCGGCGCATTAAAAGGCAAATGAGGCTTTAGAAATCCGACACCCAGAAAGAACTTTTTATCCTTTAGCTCATTGAGTTTTTTTATTGCCTCATCTGCGGTTTTACCATCAGGGTATTCATTGTCCGAAACATCAGCGACTTCAAATGCAGGACCCATCCCTTTTCTGCCTGCGTTGGGATGAGTTCGGGTGTATTCATCTACGATTTCTTTCGCATAGTCGGTTAAGTATCCTCTGCCGTGCCAGTGGCCCTTCGGATGCCAGCCTTTGTTGTTCCATCCTTTCTTTTCGTCACTTTGATAATGGTATATTTTTCCGAGTGATACCGTATGGTAACCATTGTTTTGAAAATGGGTATTTAATGGATAGGCATCGGGCACATGCTTATATAGCGGTCCATTTTTATACAACTGCCCCTTTTCCGGCCTGTAGCCGCTCATTAAACTTGCTCTCGATGACATACAGACAGCCTGTTGACAATAGGCTCTTTCAAAAACAAAACCCTGACTCGCGAGCCTGTCGATATTGGGTGAAATGATCTCTTTGTTGCCGTAACAACCCAGCTGTGGCCGAAGATCATCAACCGCAATAAAAAGGACATTATAGTTCTTTGAGATAAGTTCGGCAAAAAGCAAAGAGGGTACTGTTGAAGCTATAGCCGTAGAACTCACTAATCTTAGAAAATCCCTACGGGAAGAGTTATTCATTTATATTCCTTTCTGCTTTTAATTAGTGTAACCATTTTAACGTTATTTTTCTAATCTTCAAAAAAATAATTGGCTTTATATAAAAGTTGACGAATCTGTCATTTATGATTAATATTCAATATATTATTTTGTTAGAGGAAATGGATATGACAGAATTTATACACGATGATTTTTTATTGCAGAATAATGCCGCAAAACAACTTTACCATGATTTTGCCAAGCAGATGCCCATTTACGATTATCACTGTCATTTGCCGATCGAGCAGATTGCATCGGACAAGCAGTTCGACAACCTGACCCAAGTCTGGCTTTACGGCGATCATTATAAATGGCGTGCAATGAGGACCAATGGTATAAATGAGCAATTTTGTACCGGCGATGCAAGCGACTGGGAGAAATTTGAGAAATGGGCACAGACGGTTCCATATACATTAAGAAATCCACTCTATCACTGGACCCATCTGGAACTGAAAAAATATTTCGGTATCAATAGGCCTCTTAATTCCGTTACCGCCAAGGATATTTATGAAACATGCGGCCGGATGCTCAGAACACCGGAGTTCAGTGTGAGAAACATTCTAAGGAAAATGAATGTCAAGGTTATCTGCACGACTGAAAGTCCTCTCGAAGATTTGTATCATCATAAAAAACTCCGTGACGAGAAATTCGAGATCAAGATCCACGCCGCTTTTCGGCCGGATAAAGGACTGGACCTAACGCATATGTCCACACTGAACACATGGATCGACAAACTTGGTTCTATCACACATATGGAAATCCGTCGCTTCGATCAGTACATCGAGGCCCTGCGGATCCGTCACAGCTATTTCCACGAGAACGGCTGCCGGCTTTCAGATTATGGACTCGAGACCGCATACGCCGAAGATTATACCCAGTCTCAAATCAATACAATATTTGAAAAAATACGATCGGGCAAAAAACTCGACAGCGAGGAATGCCTGAAATTCAAATCCGCGATGATGTATGAATTCGGCCTGATGGACGCAGAAGCCGGCTGGGTAATGCAGCTTCACCTCGGTGCCATGCGTAACAACAATTCGAGAATGATGAATCGGCTCGGACCCGATACCGGTTTCGATTCGATCGGTGACCGTCCGATCGCCCATTCGCTGTCACGATATCTCGATCGGCTCGATTCGATCGGCAAACTGCCCAAAACGATTCTGTATAACCTCAATCCTTCTGACAATGAAGTCATAGCGACCATGATCGGCAATTTTCAGGACGGCAGCGTACCCGGTAAGATGCAGTTCGGTTCGGGATGGTGGTTCCTCGATCAGAAAGATGGTATCGAAAAACAGATCAATACGCTGTCCAATATGGGCCTGTTAAGCCGGTTTGTCGGTATGCTGACCGATTCGAGAAGTTTTCTTTCTTTCCCGAGACATGAATACTTCAGACGCATCTTGTGCAACATGATCGGTTCGGACGTCGAACAGGGGTTGCTGCCGGGAGACATGAATTTACTCGGGCGAATGGTTCAGGATATTTGTTACAATAACGCTAAGAACTATTTTTCAATGAAAGTTGATTGAACAGACGACAACAGAAAGGTTTGGTCATGAAAAAAGTATCACGAAGACAATTCATAAAAAACACAATGCAAACCGCCGCCGGCGTGTCACTGACAGCCGGTTTCATGAAGGCTTCATCCTATGCTCAAATAGCAGGCTCCAACAGTACCATAAGAGCCGCCGTAGTAGGATTCAACGGTAAAGGTGCCGGACATATCAACTCGCTTAAAAAACTCAATGGCGTTACAATTGCCGCCTTATGCGATGCTGACAGAAATGTTATCAATCGGGAAGTACAGAACCTCGATAAGGAAAACATAAAGGTAAAAACATACCAGGACGTTCGCGAACTGCTCGATAATAAGGACATTGATGTGGTTGTCACGGCTACGCCGAACCATTGGCACGCTCTGATAACCGTCTGGGCCTGTCAGGCCGGCAAGGACATCTATGTCGAAAAGCCGGTATCGCATAATCTCTGGGAAGGCTATAAAATGGTCGAAGCCGCAAATAAATATAACCGTATTGTCCAGGCAGGAACACAGAATCGTTCGGATATCGGATTCAGAGCAGCCTTAGAATACATAAAACAAGGTAATATTGGTGACATCCAATGGATCCATGGCCTGTGGTACAGGTATCGGCCCTCGATCGGAAATGTAAAGGGCCCGCAGAATATTCCTGAAGGTGTTGATTATGATTTGTGGACAGGCCCTGCATCAATCGGACCTTTGATGAGGCAGCAGTTTCATTACGACTGGCACTGGTTTTGGGATACCGGCAGCGGTGACATGGGCAACCTCGGTGTTCATCAGATCGACGATTGCATTTTTGCGATGGGGTACAACGACTATCCCGAAAACGTGACTTTTGTCGGTGAACGGTTTGCTGTTGATGATAACGCTCAGACACCAAACACGAATTTCGCGATCTTTGATTATAAGCCGGTCCCGATCATTATTGAAATTCGTAATCTGCCGCGCAAAAAAGGAATGCGAGCAGTGGATCATTATCGAAGAACAAGAATGGGTAATATTATTCAGTGCCGAGATGGTTATTTCGCAGGCGGCAGGGGAGGCGGCTGGGTTTATGACAATGACGATAACAAAGTAAAGCAGTTTCCCGGTGACGGCGGCGAAAGACATATGAAAAATTTCATTGATGCTGTCAGAAGCAGAAAACAGTCCGATCTTCAGGCTCCAATCTTCGGCGGTACTCTCTCTGCAAGCCTCTGTCATATCGCCAATATCTCTTATCGCATGGGACAAAAAGCTTCGCCGGATAAAATACGTGCACAGATCGGCAGTCACCCTGAAGTGCAGAAAACATTTGATAACATTGTCGAACACTTAAAAGCCAACGAGATCGATCTTGAACAAACACCGCTGACACTTGGAGCCGGCCTTAAATTTGACTTGAAGCAGGGACGATTTGTCGGCACTGACAAAGCCGACATAGCTAATCATTTTATCAGGCGTCGATATCGCGAGCCGTATGTCATTCCGAATATTGTCTGATGCGGTAAGTAACCGCGCCGATTAAAAGTACAGCACATAAAACGAGCAGACCTGTCAGGTTGTTCGCAAAGGCGTACGTCAGACTGCTGTAAAACATAAACACGGCACAGCCGCAAAAAATCAGGGGTATCACAGGGTAACCGGTGACTTTATAAGGCCGGGATATTTGCGGTTCCCTCAATCGAAGTATAAATACCG
>CAZNET010000157.1:0-6194 GCA_964571885.1 uncultured Pirellulales bacterium | reverse complement strand
GACAATCTTTACTGGGCAGAAACGGGGACGAACAAGATCCAGAAATCCGATTTAAACGGCAATAATATCCAGGACCTGGTCTCCGGGCTTAATGACCCGCGAGGTGTCGCTGTGGATCTACTGAACTCCAAAATCTACTGGACTGATTGTGGCTACGACCGCATTCAGCGGGCCAATTTAGACGGCACCAATATCGAGACGCTGGTCAGTTCCGGATTAAGCTCAACAATGGACGTTGCCCTGGATATTGTCAATGGTAAGATGTACTGGACGGACTATGGCTATGATCGCATCCAGCGGGCCAATTTAGACGGCAGTCATATTGAAACACTGGTCAGTTCAGGCCTGAGCGGTCCCTACGGAATAGAAATAGACACAGTCAATGCCAAAATGTACTGGGTCGACTACAGCGCGCGAAGGATCCAACGAGCCAATCTCAACGGTACGAATATTGAAACACTGGTGAGTACCGGCTTATCCGATCCCCGCTATATAGCCCTGGACCTGATGAATGGAAAAATATACTGGACCGATATCAGTAGTAACAAAATCCAACGGGCCAATCTGGACGGCACCAATGTTGAAGATGTGGTTACCGGTTTGATGGATCCATTTGGTATTACACTTAATCTGAATGAGGGGAAAGTCTACTGGACGGATCCATACTACGATATGGTCCAACGGGCTAATCTGGATGGAACAAATATCGAAGATATAGTCATGACCGGCTTAACGCTTCCAAGTGATATTACGATTCCTCAACTAACCGACATTGGCGATTTAAGAGTTACTCCTTATCTGCAACTAAGCTCAAAGGGAAACAAAGGAGGACCGTTTACACCTGATTGTATCAGCTATACCCTTTTGAACACTGGTCCGAATACGATTAGCTGGACAGTATCCAAAACCCAAAACTGGATTAACATTTCAGATATGAACGGATTATTAGCCGCCGGGGCTTCGGTTGACGTAAATGTATGTATTAACAATACCGCTAAGTTCTTTGAAATCGGCAGTTACACAGATACTCTCGTTTTTGCAAATTCCAGTACGAATATCAAACAAAGACGTGAAGTGCTGCTCGAAATAGAACCGGTGTATCGTAAATTATTGGCTTCGGACGGTATCAACGGTGATAATTTCGGATATTCGGTGGACATCGACGGTGACTACGCAGTTGTCGGGGCACGGTATGACGATGACAAGAGCAGTGACTCTGGATCGGCCTATATCTTCAAACGAAACGGCAAAAACTGGATTCAGCAAACTAAATTGATTCCCCTGGATGGAGCGTATGCGGATAATTTCGGTTTTTCAGTATCGATTGACGGGGAATATGCTGTTGTTTCAGCGCCTTACGATGATGACAAGGGAAGCAGTTCCGGCTCTGCTTATGTCTTCAAGAGAAGCGGTTCGACATGGTCACAACAAATAAAACTGACCGCTGCTGACGGTTATTCGTCAGATTATTTCGGCAGGTCTGTCTCCATCGACGGAGATTATATCATTGTTGGAGCAGATTACGATGATGACAAAGGCAGTGACGCCGGGTCAGCCTATATCTTTAAGCGAATCAATACCAACTGGACCCAGGAGGCCAAGATCACCGCTTCGGATGGATCTTCAAGCGATAACTTCGGCTGCGCTGTCGTCATCAACGGAGATTATGCCGTTGTGGGAGCCTATGATAACGATAATTATGGAATCGAAACCGGTTCCGCTTATGTCTTCAAACGCAATGGAACAAACTGGTTCGAGCAGGCGAAATTGCTTGCCTCCGACGGCGCTGCACATGACGACTTCGGGCGTTCTGTGGATATAAATGGAGATTATGTCATCGTTGGCGCTCCCTATGATGATGATTCCACAAATTCCAACAGCGGCTCGGCGTATATTTTCAAAAGAAACGGTTCCACATGGTTTCAACAGGTGAAACTGACAGCCTCGGACGGCCATTATGACGATTACTTTGGCTATTCGGTATCCATCGATAAAGACACAACTACCATCGGTGCCCATAATGATGATGACAAAGGCAGCAATTCAGGATCCGCTTATTTATTCAAACGGGATGGCGGCACCTGGAGCGAAACAATAAAATACCTGGCTCCCGATGGAGAGAACGGGGATTATTTTGGTTATTCCGTTGCCCTAAGTACGGACGTCGCCATCGTCGGCGCCTATAATGATGACGACAAGGGAAGCGAATCCGGCTCAGCGTATATATTCGGAAAGTATGATCCTTTGACAGTGGCACCGTTGATTCCGCCGGAAGACTTTGTTTCATCGGGTTATGAAAAAGGACCGTTCAGTCCGGTTCAAAAAACTTATATTTTATCCAATGACGGACCGAATACTATAGACTATTTTGTAAGTTCGCTGTCTGACTGGGTGATAATCGAACCTAATACGGGTAGTCTGCCACCCGGAGAATCAAATAATGTTACTGCTTTTCTAACAGAGGATATTAATCTCTTTTTGCCCGGTGACTATAATGACTTGCTGATCTTCACAAATGAAACGACGGATCATCATTCGACAAGAAATGTTTCTCTGGAAGTGATGCCTGTACCGGTTGTGATGAATATCACCGACAGCATTTCCCCCGCGGATGATCATAATTTGCCTTTCGGTGACGTTATAATAGGTCTGTCACGCATTGAACAAATGACCATTACCAACACCAATCCCTGTTTCGCTCTGCTGATCGAAGATATCCAGACCGGCCCCGGCCAAGGAGAAAACTTCTTTGATGATTTTCCATCAACGATACTGGATCCTGAAAAATGGGAAATTACAGATGGTCAGCCGAACATAGATAATGTTGGTATATCAGAACCTTCAGAACCTTACTCTTTGAGGTTGAACGGTCATCCGACCGGCGGCGATGAAGTGACTTCAAAAATGATTGATTTATCAGGTTATGAAAACGCCCAGCTAATCTATAACTACCAGCGTACGGGAGGCGGCGAACATTCCGATAACGGCGAAGACCTTATATTCGAATACTGGAATGGTTCAGGATGGATTGAAATCAGCCGACAACTCGGCGGCCTGACCGATATGACCTATTATGAACAGGTCATCCTGGAATTGCCTGCCGATGCATTACATTCGGAATTCAAATTAAAGATCCGTTCGATCGGAACATCAGATCAAGTGTCAATTTTTGATGACTGGTTTGTGGATGATATTTTAATCGGACAGGCTTCTCAGGCAATAATGTCCTCCGCCTTTACGATCGACGGGATTCCCGAGATGCCGCTTATTCTCAGTCCTTTGGACAGTATAACTCTGGATGTAAATTTTACGCCGATCGACATTGATGACTACCAGACCTATGTCAACATCGTAAGCAATGACAGCAACGAAGCTGAAACGATTGTGGACATGAGCGGCAGCGGCATCCTGGATTATCTGGAAGTCGTACCCGACGCCAATACGACCTTCAGCGGCAAAGTCGGCGGGCCTTTCGTTCCAACATACAGAATTTTTACATTATACAATCTAAGCTCTCAAACGATTGTCTTCTCTGCCGACAGTAATACACCCTGGCTGACTTATTATCCCGAATCCGGCTCACTTGTGCCGGGCGGCAGTACACCATTTATCTGCACCATCAATAACAACGCCGATTCGCTCAATGAAGGGTTCCATATAGGAACTCTGCGTTTTATCGATGAAACCACAACGCTGATTCAGGAACGGATTATTGAGTTACACGCCTATACCGACCCGAAGATATGGGCACAGCCGCGAACAGCCATTGAAATGTCATTGCCGCAGGGTGAGACCGCAACAACCCCGCTTACAATTGGAAACGCGGGCGGTTCGATTCTTGACTTTACTTTAACGAGTCATCTCACGAAAGAAACGCCTTTGGACATGCTAATGACAGATGCCAACATGCTGTATGAAACTTCAGATACCAATGAATTTTCTTATGCCCCGGAAAGGCTCTTGGTGAAATTTGCACCGGATGCCAACGGATTTCAATTGAAAACCGCAATGAAAGAGGAAATTCTCTCTACATCGGGTAACGCCGGTATTATCAAAGAGTATGATATTGTACCGGGGCTGACGCTGATAAAGAAATCGGAACAGGTATCGATGTCAGATACCATCAATGCGTTGCAAAGTTCTCCCGGGATTATATACGCCGAACCAGATTATGATGTAAACGCGTTGGCCACTTTGCCGAATGATCCGGACTTTGCCCAGCAATGGAATCTGCATAACACAGGACAGACCGGCGGCTACGCAGACGCAGATGTGAATGCGCCTGAAGCATGGGATCTTGCCACAAGCGGTGACAAGGTATTGATAGCGGTTATTGACACCGGCATTGATTATTCCCATCCGGATCTTTCGGCCAATATGTGGAAAAATACAGCCGAATACAACGGTACGCCGGGCGTTGACGATGATGGTAACGGATACATTGACGACATCTACGGCTACGATTTTTGCAACAATGATGCCGATCCAAGGGACGATCACGGACATGGAAGCCATTGTGCGGGAATTATCGGAGCGGTTTCCAATAATGGAACCGGGGTGGCCGGCGTCTGCTGGAAAGCGCAATACATGGCGGTCAAATTCTTGAGCTCAGGAGGCAGCGGAAGCACTTCCGACGCGATCAGTAGTATCGAATACTGCACCCTGATGGGAGTGGATATAGCAAGCAACTCCTGGGGAGGCGGTCCTTACAGCCAGTCCCTCAGAGATACCATCCAGGCCGCCGGTGATGCGGGCATGCTGTTTGTTGCATCGGCAGGCAACGGCCATGGGAACAATAATGACAATAATCCCAGTTATCCCGCCAGTTATGACTGCGATAATATTATCTCCGTTCTCTCTACCGATTACCGTGACAACTTATCTCAGCATTCAAATTACGGGCCTTTATCGGTTGATCTGGGAGCACCGGGAGGTGATTCCGGTTGCAGGATATACAGTTGCTATAAAAACGGGGGCTATACGACGATGTACGGTACGTCGATGGCCTGTCCCCATGTCTCAGGCGCCTGTGCGCTGGTATGGTCTCAATCTCCGTCCATGTCTTCAATGGATGTGAAAAATCTGATCATGCAAACCGTTGATCCGATTTTGCCGGGATATTGTGTATCCGAGGGCAGATTAAATCTCTATCGTGCGGTAACGATGGCCGGGAGTTATTCTACCACGGATTGGCTTTATTTCGATCCGGATGCGGGCACGGTAGCGCCGAAATCGAACGATCAGGTGGATGTGGTATTCGACGCGAATCAGCCGCCGGGAATCTATGAAGGTTATATCTCATTGGCAAGCAACGATCCGTTCGTACCCGAGATCAAGATACCCGCAAAACTGACGGTTCAGAACAGGGATTATTTCACCGAAATATTCGAGCCCAATGATCTGCCCGAACCTAACGATCCCAACGCAAACGATATGGCTTATAAAATGCTAACCTTCAGGTTAGCAGGCGGCGGACATGATTATCAGGTCTGTGTCGAAGATGCAAACGCTCTGGTTTTCGACACTGTGGGCGCAAATATTATTTCCCTTGGCGATGATGATTATGAAATCATTAATCTTGACAACCATCCTGTCAGATTCTTCGGCAAAAACTATAATGAATTGTTTATCGGCAGTAACGGTTATATCAGCTTTGTTACCGGCGACATAAGCCATTTCGAAACATTAGAAGAACATTTCCTTGTTCCGCGAATCAGTGCTTTGTATGACGACCTTGATCCAACAACCTCAGGAACGATTTATTATCAGCGACTCGATGATCGAATCGTTATCACGTATGATAATGTCACTGAATTTGGAATGTTTAACTCAAATACCTTCCAGATAGAAATTCGCGACAACGGAACCCTTCGCATCACGTATCTACATCTGGACGCAGTCGATGGTATCATTGGTCTTTCCGAAGGGAAGGGACTGTCTCCATTCTTTATATCAAGTGATCTTTCCGAATATGGGCCCTGTGATTTACTCTGTGACTTCGATAATAATCAAAACGTCGACTTTATGGATTATGCCTGCTTCCTCTCGGTATGGCAAAATGATTATAATCAACCGGGAGCGAACGCCAATCTGATCGCCCACTGGAAATTCGACGAAATGTCCGGCACCTCTGCGCATGACAGTTCCGGAAACGGACACACCGGAACACTTGAAAACGGTGTTCTCTTTACCGA
>CAZNET010000156.1:0-6201 GCA_964571885.1 uncultured Pirellulales bacterium | reverse complement strand
CAATCAGTATCAATCATCCGGAAATAATGACCGGTCCATGCTTTATCGTTTACCTATCTCAGAATATCGTTACCCTTGCGATCATTGATAACGCCAGCTTCCTGATTATTCGTAACATCCCGGTTTCTTCTGAGCTTCTTGAAAACACAGAGGATTTTGTCAACAGCTTATCTGGAGAAATCGATATAACCTGTCAGAAAGTTTATGACCGGTCGGTTACTCCTGAAAACAGGATTTATTTATATTACGCTGATAAAGACATCGAATCATTCGACGAAGCCTTGGCTCGCCGATTCGAATGTTCCGTTATCAATGCGGATCCTTGCGCTCAAATCAATTGCCCGACAGATCAAAGGACGATACCACAAATTGGCGTCGCTGAGGGTCTTGCATTGACCTTATCGGCACCTGAGAGAATAATCAGCATAAATTTCCTTGATGCATCTCAAAAGACTACCGGTCAGGCTTCGAAGATTAAGAAGGATATCATGCTTTGTATCCTGCTGCTGCTGGCTATCATCTTTGTTTCATTTACAGGTTTGTTTTTGAGACTCTTTTATCTGGAAAATAAAAATAAACGTTTAGAAAATGAATTAAAGACTTTATTTAAGCAAGCCCTGCCTGACACTCAGGTTATAGTCAATCCTCTGGCCCAGGTCGAGCAGGCGATAGGGAGCCTCAAGCAGAATTATTCCGCATTCGAACTTGCACAGCGAGGTTACGGCGCGCTTGAAGTATTTCATGCGATAACAGCCGCAATGCCGGAAAATCAAGAAGTAAAGATCGACACCATTTTGATCAGCACTCAATCGGCAAGGCTGACTGGAACCTGCCGATCCTTTAAAGCAATAGATGAATGGAAAAACACACTTTCAAAGGAGCCTATTTTCGAAAATATTGAAGAACAGAATATCCAGAAAGACAATACAACATCAAAAGTTAATTTTACAGTAGTCATAACTCTTGGGAAATCTGAACCATAATGGCGCATCTAACCAAAAGAGAAAAAACTTTAGCGTTTGTCACAACAGGTATCATCTTGGTCTGGACGGTATTTATGTTTGTTGTTAATCCTGCCGTTGAAAGAATAAAAACGCTCAGCAGAGTCGTACCTCAAAAAAACAAGGAACTGGCACTACTAAAGAAAAAAAGTGCCGAATACCTGAAACTGAAAGCTCAAATTGATCGCGCGAGAAATCAGGCTGAGACGACAGAGAACTTGAATCCGCTTACGTTTCTGGAACAAACGACCACTCAGCTTGGTTTTAACCAAAATGTCAAAAACCTGAAAAAAAGCACCGTGGCTTCAAGCTCCGATTTTACGGAAGTTATTATTGAGCTTGAGATTGAAAAGATCACTTTAAATCAACTTCTCGATTTACTTCTACAGATAAAAAAAACCGATTCTATGTTATTCACTAAAAATCTTTTTATTCAAAAAAACACCGCAGACAGCAATTACCTCGATGTCAATATGCAAATTTCCACGATCGGTTCAAACGGATTGTCATGATTTTGCTTTTCATCGAGTGAAAAACAGCTATAATTGAACCTGTCTTGTAAGAATTCGTCTAAGTAGAACGGTAAGGATTATTATTATGATAGCAGTACTGATGAGTCCTTCAGAAGTTATGGTGATCGTTGTCATCACGGTTATCATAATGTTCCTGCTTACGCGAAAAGGTAAACGCAAAAAGGAGGATAAGTGATTTACAGCAATTCTGCGCTGTTTTGCGGAATCCAGGTGTCGTTTTCATTGGCCAGTTTTATATGCAGCCAACCGGGTCTTTTTTCCAGTAACTCAAACTCCGTCCCTGCGTGTAAGGGTTCTTTGAAGCTTGGCGGATAGGCGTCGCTGTCACCTTGTCGAGCAATAACCGATTGAGCTGTTATAACCCCTTCGGTTTTATTCATTTTCTTAAAATGAGTGGTCGCAACCGAAATAACCAGAATAATAGTAACCCCAGCACAAATACTTATCATCATAAAAGAGGTATTGCGTTTTCCTTTCCACAGCCAAACCGTCGCGGTGACGCACAATCCAGCGAAAAAGATGCATGCCAGTATAAATCTGGTTTTCACTGAAAAATCATAATGCCAGAAGAACAGCATCTGAAGGACTTTTCTCTCCGGCTCGATCTCAATCTTATCGAGCCTCCTGCCGCGTGCAAAAGCCAGGTTTTTCCTGATATTATGATTTGATGAATCAAGTTTCATTGCTCTTTTATAATTTAGGATCGCCCTGCCGACATCCTGCTTGAGCAGATAAGCGTTTGCCAGATTATAGTAGAGCTTCGCGTTTTTAACATTTCCCTGATCGATAATCTTTTTATATTTCAATATCGCTTCACTATACAACCGGTCGCGCTCGAAATCGTCCTTCTCGGCATTGGCCTGACGGAATGTATCATTCGCCTGCCGGAGAAGATCGACCAACTGTTCTCGTGGTACTTTCGCGTCGATCTGAAGCGACAGCGACATAACCAAAACAACAATCAATAAAACTTGCCTCATTATTCTTTTCATTTCCAGCCTTTTCGGTTGATTTGATCAATGAGTTTCATTGCCTTCTCAGTAAAATCGCAATCAATATTCGTCTGCAGTGAAGCGTATCGGGACGCCTCTAATGTTTCAACGAGACCGGCAAAAGTATCGCCCAGTGTTGGATCATTTGTCTTATCAGTGATGATGTTTCTGCATTCATCAGCAGTCAGGATGCCGGCGTTTTTCTCAAAGCGGTCCGCGATGAATTGTCTCAAGATATCGAGCAATACTTCGCTGCTCATAGCCTGATTCAAGTCCAGTTGCTTTAATTTCTTCGCTGCAACGCCGTATGCCCGTCGTTTACGCTGTAATTTCTGCCTGGCAGGATTGGTATGCGATAGAATTTTCATCACAGCACTTGCGACAAATACCGCAAACGGTAACGCCCATACCCAGGCATAAGAAGGACACACAAGCGCTGTGACAGGATCGAAATACATATTGTTCAGCATCTCCTCGCCATCGTAATTTGCCGCCAGACCTTCCTTGATGGCCTCAACCTCTCTGCCGGCCGGCGTAAAATCCATTCCCTGCAGATCGGAAGCGGTGAGTACTTTTGTCGTCGCCACTTTCAAAGGTATCGGATCGGTTTGGGTCACAACATACTCACCTTTCCCGCTGTCAAAATAAACTAACGGAATTGGCGGTATTCGCGTTACCTTGTCATTTTCAGCCCTGATGGTTTGTTTGAAGATTTTATAACCACTCTTAACTGAAGGTGACGCTTTTTGATTCGGCAGTTTGAAATTTTCTGCCATTTCCGGAATCGCTTCCAGATCCGGCCATTCGACCGCGGCCAAATAGTCACTGCCGCCGATTCGGACGGTCAGCGTTATCGGGTCGCCGACATTCACATTGACCGGCGCTGCCTCGGCCTCGATCGTATAGTGTCCTACCAGACCGTAAAATCCATCCGGCTGATTTTCTTCAGGCAGCGGTAATACCTGCAGGGATAAACGCTGCGTGGCGGCGATAAACCGGCTGTATCTATACCTGCGTCCGAACAGGTCAAACGGGTCCCTGCTTCGAACATACCCCACCGGCAGGTCTGCCGCTGTTGTCACCGGTTCGAAGTCAAAAGATCCCGGGCTTTTTGGAATGAGAACTTTCCGGAATGTATAAACGTCGTATTCCCGTCCATTTTTTAGAATTACATTTTTCTGATACGGCAAAACCACCGAACCGATATTGACCTGTCCCTTGGCGGCGGCCGGTTTCGTGAAGGGGGCATCTTCATAATAAAAATCCTGTTGGCGGTAAAGTATCGGAACGTTGAAATTGAGATTGCGAGGATCTCCCGGAACTGTCCATTTAATATCCATGATAACAGGTTCACCAACATAACATCTGCTTTCAGAAAGCGTTATTGTAACCTGGATTTCTTTCGATTCCCCTGGCTTAACCGCGTTGATAACCAACGGATCGGTTGTATATGTTTTGCCGTCTATCACCACGTTTACCGAAGGGATGCGATTGGATCCTTCCCGGATCGCGGTTAAATGATAATTCATCTTATAACTTTTGATTTCCCGCCGGGTTGTTTTACCATTGACGATCGTGATCGTTGTTTGCGAGGCATCGGTGTTACCGGCATGGCGGGGATTAAAATCGGCCAAAGGCGCCAAATCGACCTGGCCCGGCTCGGCGGCTCCGTCGATAACGATTTGATAAACAAACAAATCGCCGACATAAATCCTCTGACTTCGGTCCACGACCGCATAAACCTTTATTTCTTCGGCCCGAAGGCAGCAGGTTAACACGAAAAACAATAGGATTATATTTTTTTTATGAACACCCATGTCACCAGTCCTTTTCTACTCTCATCCAGCCGGTTCTTCGTTTCCGCATCCTTTGTTTTTTCAGTTCTTTTTCTCGATCCAGTATTTGCTGAGCGGTGGTATCAGGGCTCATTTCATTAGGGTCGGGTTGTTCAGGCTGTTGCTGCTGCATCTGGTTAGGATCCTGCGCCTGATTGGGATCTTGTGTCTGATTCGGATCCTGAGGCCGGTTCGGGTCCTGCTGATTTTTCTGCCGGTCTTTTTGTTCTTCCTGTGAATCTCCCTGCTGGGATTGATTCTGATTATCCTGTGACTGATTTGGGTCCTGGGGCTGATTTGGATCGGACGGCTGATTTTGCTGCTGCTGTATCTGCTGCTGAATTTGTTTGATAAACCGTTTGGCGGTTTCGATATTCCTCGAAGCTTCTTTATTGTCAGGTGACATATCGAGAGACTGCCGCCATGCGTTAACCGCTTTTTTCATGTCGTCGATCGCCCGGTCGGGGGCCGTCTGACTTTTGCCAACACCCGATCTGAAAAATGTATTTCCGAGATTGTACTTGGCTTTGGCGGCAAGTTCCTTATCTTCACTGCCGGCAGCGACCTGGCTGTACAGATCAACAGCTTTTTCGAATTCATTCAATTGATAGTAACTGTTAGCCTTGTTAAATTCAGGCTCGGACGCCTCGGGATCTAATTGCTTAGCCTGATCATATTTTTCAATCGCCTGTTCATACTGCTGCTGCTCATAACGATCGTTGCCCTGCTGAACCGCCTGCGGTGCGGAATTTCCAAAGGATACAGGCGCCGTCAAGCCGACAAAAATCAAAATTAAAATGAAATATATTTTACTTGCGTTCACTGATAAATACCTCACTAACGATCAATATTAATGCCAACGCTATAAATATCTGGAACCTTTCATCATATTGAATCATCGTTGCCGATTCAAGCTCCCTTTTCTGAGCCGAGGCGATGATGCTTTTGTAAATCCTGCCCAAATCGAATGTCGTTCCAGGTTCGACGGAAAGATATTTGCCGCCCGGGGTCGCGTAAGCGACCTGCTGAAGCATTTGGCTGTCAACTTTCGACCATACCTGCCGGCCTTGATATTCCAGAAAGGTTTTTCGTCCGTCCGGACCTGGAATCGGTATTCTCGCTCCCTGCTGTTGATCGCCCAGACCGATGGCGATGATACGGACACCCTGGGCAGCGGCTTTTTCCGCGGCGGATACCGGGAAGCTTTCGTGGTCCTCGCCGTCGGTGATCAGAATAATATCTTTGAATTCGCGGGATTGCTTATCGAAGACATCCTTGGTTGCTTTGCGGATCGCGTCGCCGATCATCGTTCCTCCCCGGGCGGTGCTTTCGGTGGAAATATCCGACAAGGCCAGCCGTACGAAGGCGTAATCCTGCGTGAGGGGGCATTTAACCGTGCTGTTTCCGGCGAATGTCACAATAGCGATCCTGTCGCCGGCCAGGGTTTCCATCAAATCGGAAATAGCGATCTTGGAACGCTCGAGTCTGTTCGGCTTGATGTCTTCGGCCAACATGGATCGTGATGTATCCAGCAGAATCACAATATCTCTGCCTTGTGTTTTTATTTCTTTCGGTCTCGGATTCCATTTAGGTTCAGTCAAGGCCATTACAATATTCACAAAACAGATAATTAACAATATCGCTTTGAATATCTGCTTATTGACACTAACGCTCTGATTGATCTTTGGTAAAATATCCGAATCGGCAAAAATCTTGAGTAATCGTTTCTTTCGCCAGAAACTCCATGCGTAAACCGGTATTAGAACCAATACAACGGCGAATAAAAGATAAAACGCTTTGTAATTTCCGAATTCCATGCTCAAGGTAATTTCCTGAACAG
>CAZNET010000155.1:2626-6227 GCA_964571885.1 uncultured Pirellulales bacterium | reverse complement strand
GGGTGGTGAACCAAAAACATCCCAGGGCTTCGGACATGGGCAAAGGGACTGAAAACCAGCCATTCAAGACCCTTTCCAAAGCGGCCGAACTGGCCAATCCGGGCGATACCGTGCTCGTCCATGAAGGTGTGTATCGCGAATTCGTCCAGCCCGCACGGGGCGGGGAACCAAATCAACCGATTACTTATATGGCGGCGCCGGACGAACAGGTTTACGTGAAAGGTTCAGAAGTATTCAAACCTAAATGGCACTTAATCCCCGGTCATAAGAATGTTTACAAAGGCCGGCTGGATAAGTCGATGCTGAAGGAATATAATCCCTATAGTATCGAGGTTTTCCGGGAAAGAGACACCGCGACACAGGCTCGGGGCGCAAGAAAAGATAAAGTCGTCAGGCCGGTCAAGCAAGGCGAGACTGTCTATCGAACACGCGGAGAGGTCTTTGTGGACGGAAAACCGGTCAATCAGGCCGACAGTCTGCAACAGGTCTATGATATTCAAAATACCTGGTTTGTGTCACTCGACGGCAATAACCTTTACGTTCATTTTATGCCGAACCGTGAAAATAAACATCCTAAAGACAGGCTCGTGGAGCTGTCGGTACGTCCTCGTATTTTTGTACCCACCGAAAGAGGATTAGGGTATATCCACGTGAATGGTTTTATCTTCGAACACGCGGCCAATAATTATCCCATCCCGCAATTCGCGGCGGTAAGCACGGCAGCAGGCCATCACTGGATCATTGAAAATTGTCGTATCCAATATGCCAAAACGATTGGACTGGATATCGGCAGTGAATGGGGAATCGGAAGAAGACGATCAAGGCCAGGAGATCCAAACTCGACCCGTGATCCGAATGCACTTAGAGAACAAAGAAGAAGGTGGTGGCAGTCCCGTCCGACAGTCGGTTATCATATTATCCGAAACAATGTCATCAGCGATAACGGGCTCGGCGGTATCTGCGGGATGAGGGCCACCCACACAAAAATAATCAACAATCTCATCGAAAGAAACAACCGGCTGGGATTTCGAGGCTGGGAAATGGGCGCCATTAAAACACATCGAATGATGAACGGGCTGGTCGAAGGTAACCTCATTCGCGATAATGACTGTTTCGGCATCTGGCTCGATCTGGACTATGAGAACTGCCGGGTCACCCGAAACGTCGTGATCGGCAATTATCTGGCGGGGATATTTCTGGAACTCGGCAGAGGTCCCGGTCTTATCGATAATAACATTATCGCATATACAAAATACGGTGACGGCATATACACACACGACGCCTCGAACATCATGATTGCGCATAACCTTATTTATGGCAATGCGCATTACGGCATCTGGACCGGCGTCGCGACCGACCGCGGCAGGAGACGAATGACCGAATCATCCGGCCATACGGTTCTCAATAACATGATCCTCGGCAACAAGGCCGGTGCGGTGAGTTTTTCATTTCCGTGGGAACGCGCGAAGGATAATTTTTCCGACCGCAATATCTTCATGGGCGGCGGCGAAAGTATGGATATGGGCAGCGGCTACAACAAACCTCTGTTCATGTATAATACCAGTCACACAAAAGTCAGTATGGACACGATCACCGATGCGTTTGAAAAATCACTCAATGAAGCCAACATTCCAGATTCAAACAGGCCCAATCTAAATCTCTGGAAGCAAAATCCTGTATTAAGTCTTGAGCAGTGGCGGCTTTTCTCAGGCTGCGACAAAAACAGCAAAACCATTTTTATGAAAAACGATATGCTGGCAACGCAGGTTCCGGAGATCACGCTGACCTTTGATGAAACGGTATGGGATATTCAGTGTAAGCCGGTCGAAGGCGTCGATAAAGACTTTCTCAGCTATCCGATGTCTAAAAAAGAAAAGATCCTCCCCGGACCTTTCCAGAAATTGACGAAAGGTGAAAATAAATTTATACTGTGGCCTGTCACAGAACCTAAGTAAGGAACAAATATGAAATCGAAAAAAGGTCTGACAATCGCGTTCAGTATTTTTCTCCTCACATTATCTCTTTATGCGTCACAGGGGGATATCTATCATGTTTCCGTACCGCCTTTAGAGAATGAACAATATATTTCGGCCGATTACAGTCTCTGGGTGCCCGATGCCGAGATGGTGCGGGGGATCATTGTCCACCAGCATGGCTGCGGCAGAAACGGCATTGAGATGCCTCATGATATTCAATGGAAGGCCCTGGCGGAAAAATGGGACTGTGCACTGATGGGAACACATTACGCGACCGACCCGCCTCCGTGTGTGTGCTGGAACGACCCTAATAATGGTTCCGAACGCGCCTTTCTCAAAGCTATCGAAAAATTCTCCGAACAAAGCAACCATCCCGAACTCGTGGATGTCCCCTGGGCCGTCTGGGGGCACTCCGGCGGGGCGCATTGGACAACAAGGATGCTGTCGCGGTTTCCAGAACGGTTTATTGCGGCGTTTGTCCGTTCGGGAGGCGTGGGAGATTTTCCCGATGCTGTTAACGAAGTACCGGTTATGTTCAATGCCGGTCAACGTGAAAGTGAAGGACGGTTTCAGCGGGTCTGGAACATGACACATGAGTGTTTCAGTGAGTTGAGCGAAAAGGGTGGGCCGGTCTCTCTAATGATCGACCCTGACGCTTCACATGACTGCGGCTACAGCCGATTTGTCGCAATACCGTTTTTCGACGCCTGTCTTGCGATGAGACTTTCGAAGACGGCAGCGGACCAGATCGAACTGAAGAAGATCGACAAATCAAAGGGCTGGTACGGCGATAACAGGACATTTGACATCAAGCCTGTCAATCAGCACAAAGGCGACACAAATGATTTATCGTGGCTGCCTTCTGAAAACGTCGCGAAAAAATGGCGGGAATTTGTCAAAACCGGATGGGTGACCGATACAACCCCACCCGAGAAACCAACTCATTTAAAAGCGAAATTACTCGCCGACAATAAAGTCGAAATCACATTCAATGCCAAAGCGGACTTCGAAAGCTCGATCAAAACATTTTATTTATATCGCAACGGCACAAAAATAGCCGAGCATGCCGGCACGGCGAATGACTTTTTGAAAAAGAAAGTCTTTCAGGGACCCGATTACGGTGATGAACCGATACCGCCAAAAGTTGAATATAAACTCATCGATCCCAATTTACCTTCCGGCAGGATGTCTACCTATCAGGTCACAACCATTAATTATTCCCATCTCGAATCCGATAAAAGCGAACCGCTGTTAATCAAAATCGAAAAAACAAATCACGGTAACCTCTTGTCCACTTTCTTCATTGGTTCTTTAACGAATATTCCCGTAAGATATAATATTTTCATACCGGATGATTATTATAGATCCGTAAAAAAGCTGCCCGTTATGTATCATCTTCACGGACTCGGCGGAGACGAGAATGCAAACACTCAAATTGTTGTCGAGACCTACGAGAAAGCTTTGTCGGATGGTGTCGCCGGTCCTATGCTCATTGTCTTTCCCAACGGCCATAAAAACAGTATGTGGGCCGACAGCAAAGACCGCGCCAGACCCGCCGAGACGAATGTCATCAAAGAACTGATACCGCATATCGACAGAACCTACCGAACAAAGGCCGACAGATA
>CAZNET010000155.1:0-2616 GCA_964571885.1 uncultured Pirellulales bacterium | reverse complement strand
GTAAATCCCCACACCCCCGAAAATGAAGTCAGCGCCGACAGATACAGCCGCATCATTCAGGGTATGTCCATGGGAGGTTTCGGAGCGGTCGAATACGCATTGAAATTCCCGGATATGTTCAGTATCTGCATCAACTTTGACGGCGCGCTGCATAACTGGAACACCTTATCGTCGAGAAGAAAAAAGATCGCCGATGAGATATTTTCAAATGACAGACAGTATTTCAAACAATACAGCCCCTGGGCCAGCGCGGATTCCTATCGAAGCCGCAGAGAACGATACCCGGTTCAATTCAAAATGATCGTCGGAGCACTCAAAGAATACAACAGTGGATTTCACGAATATCTTGTAAATCTCGGGATCGAAGCCGAGTATAGACTAACGCCGTGCGGCCATAATTTAAGATGTCTTTTGAATGAAACCGGAATGGACAATTTTGCGTTTATCGAAACACGGATGAAGCGGTAAATCAAACAGCAAAAAAAATCAATTGTCGCGGATCCTCGATCGTTCCAATGCTTCGATCGCCTCTTCTTTGTCGTCGATAAACTCAAAAATATCGTCAAAACAGGTCACGTGAAAAATATCCTTGGTCATGTTGGAACAATTGCAAAAGACCAGTCGGTGACCGGCTATATTGAGGAGTTTGCGTAACTGCAGGAATCCCGAAAGGCTAAGCGAGGTCATAATATCTACATCGCTGAAATCGATCAACACATCGGCAGTCGAACCCTCCCGAATAAGCTCCATAAGCCTGTCGAGTTGTTTTCGTATCCCAGGCTCGGGGTCAAGTTTAACCATCAGTATGTTGTCAGAACAATTATCGATCATCATCGTAAAATCCTCAGTTTATTCTTATTAATGGCTATCGTCATAACAGCCCCGGCAATTAATTAAAAAAAAACTTGAATTAGGGTCTGATAACGTGAATATCAGCCAAAAATGCCTGTTTCGAAATAGGACTCTATGGCAAAACCTGCCAAATAAAACTGTTGACAAGACCCCGATGCATTGATAATTTTAAACGAAATATGGATAGACAGATTGTTTTGGAGATACAAAAATGAAATATAATAAATTATTCATTCCTTTTTTAATGCTGGTTCTTGCGATGTGTGTAGCGGCCCAGCAAAGCGGCACCCCCGGTATGGGTAATGAGCAGCTTTCACCCGAAACGCTTCAGTTTCCTTACGTCGCTGAAGTCACAGGCGACGATGTGTACATCCGCTCGGGACCCGGCACAAATTACTACCGCTGTACAAAACTTTATAAAGGCGATCGCGTGACGGTGGTTTCAAGTAAATTCAGTTGGTCTCAGATTAGCCCTCCGCCCGGAAGTTTTTCCTGGATATCAAAGCGGTATGTCAAAACAGATCCTAACAATCCCAAACGCGGTTTCGTTACGGGGGACAATGTGCGGGTTTATGCCGGCTCAAATGAATTAAAACCGATCCATTCCACAACCCCTCAGCAGCAGCTCGATACCGGCGATAAGGTTATTCTGCTCGGAGAAGAACAGGATGATTATTACAAGATATCGCCGCCGCCCGGGGCCTATCTGTGGATCAGCACACAATACACAAAACCGATCGGTCCTGTCGGTCAAACACGTGTCGTCGTTCCCTCAAAAACCCCTCAAGTTAGCGACGCCAATGAAAAATCGCCCGTCGTCGTGCCTTCCACGATCTCGACCGAATCGGAAAAACTAAACGAATTTTACGCCTTGCAGAGACAGGTTAAAGAAATGCGGTCCAGGCCGATTTTACGTCAAAATTATTTTGATATCAAGAAAGGCCTCTATGAAATCGCGAATAATGAAGAAGCCGGAAAAGCGGCCCGCTACGCCGAATATACACTCGAAGAAATCAAGCGGTATGAACTGGCTCTGGAAGTTGAAAAGGAACTGAAAATCCAGCAGCTTCAGCTTCAGGACGTTCAGCAGCGTATTCAGACAGCGAAAGACAAAAGGCTCTCCACTGTCGAAGGCATGGGGAAATATGCGGTCATCGGGACACTTCAAAAGTCAGAGGTTTATTCTTTCGAACCGGGAATTAAATACTGGAGAGTTCTCGACGATACCGGTGCGATTCTTTGCTATGCCGGTCCCGCCCCGGGAGTGCAAACAAATAATATAGATACATTTATTGGCAAGAAGGTCGGTCTCATCGGTACGATCAAACCTTATCCGCAGACATCCGGCGCTTTGGTGGAGTTTACGAATATGGAACAGATAAAATAAAGACCTATGATTTACGATAAGTTGTAAAGCCGGCATGAGTGCTGATTCCCGGCTTTTTTATTAGAGCCGTAACGTACAATAGACTTGACGTATTCTTCGATTGCCGCTATACTCTGATTTTATGGTTCTAAATACAGTAAGGTGTCATCAAATGATTCAATTCAAACGCAGAGAATTCTTAAAAAGAACCGCAGCCGCTGCGATGGCCTTAACGGCTGCAGATTTTTCACGGGTTTTTGCTTCGTCCCCTCATCCGCTTCCGAATTTTATTATCATTTTTTGTGACGATCTCGGTTATGGCGATATCGGCTGTTTCGGTTCTAAAAAACACAGAACTCCTCACATTGACCGAATGGCCGAACAAGGAGTTCGCATGA
>CAZNET010000154.1:0-6298 GCA_964571885.1 uncultured Pirellulales bacterium | reverse complement strand
AATTACGTCTTGATAATTGTTTATCAATCATGACACACCTAATTTATTAATAAATGTAGTATCTAACCACTTTTGCGTTTTCACAGTGAATTTTTAATCCTTCTCTGGTTTTTGTAGAAGGTAATTTGATATGGATGGTTCTGTTTAATCCCCAGCCGGTATAACACCAGCCACAGTGTGCTTCTTGAAGCTTTTCGGGATCTTCATAAAAATCAAGCATCTGATTTTTCAATTTGACATATTTAGGTTTTACCGTGTTATGAATCCTGAGAAGATAATCACGCTGTTTTAGCATCCCATCGAATTTTCCTTTGACCGGTTTAATTTCCACTGTTACGTCATTGTCATTTTCTCTGCATAGAAACGTGGTTCGTGTAAATTCACCGTTTTCATAAGCGTATGTTTTTTCATCGTCTTCATACATGGTGAAGCCCGTTTGGCCATCCGGATATATATCCAGCGTTAAGGGATTCAGCGGCTTCTGATCTGTATATTCCACAGCAGGGCCGGTGGGGATAATGGCTCCTGATTGTATTAACATAGGCTCTTTATCTTTTCGAACCGGAACATACAGCCATCGAGGTCCCTGGTATCTTTGATTATTCCAGTAATCGAGCCAGTCACCTTTAGGGATATACAACTTTCGCCATTTATCATCTTCATGCAGTACCGGGGCAACCAGGATATTTTCACCGAAAAGATACTGTGTATCTACAAGTGCAGCAACAGGGTCATCTGGATATTCAAGAAGCATCGCTCTGAGAATCGGAAGTCCCGTTTCGTTGGCTTCTCGCCAGTAGGTATAAGTATAAGGAGCCATTTTCAGATTAAATGCTTTATCCATTCCCGATATGCCGAACGCTCCAAAACCGGCGCCGTGCCAGAAGGAGACGCCGCTTAAGCCGATATTGAGCGCATATCTGATTTTGCATTGCTTCGTGGCATCTTTTCTGTCACCGAGTCCTATATAAGGATAGCGTGAACCAGCGAAGTAAGCCGAATGTTTGATAATCAGAACCGCTCTTTTACCGTTAAGAGCTTCTTTAATGGTATCCCATATTATTTTAATATGCATGGGCCCATAATAATTATCGAGCTGCTTACCTGTCATTCCATTATAAAATTGCATTTCCAGCGCTTCCGGGAAAGCCTCGACAAAACCGGAACTTGCGGAATCCAGTTTAATCGAATCCATACCCAGTTCTACGAGTTTTCTGACCTTTTGCTCCCACCAATCCCTGGCCCTGGGATTGGTGAAATCCCACATCGCGCTTGGGCCGCGGTAATTCGGAGCCACAAAAGGTTTGCCGTCGGGCCCCATAACGAGGTAGCCGTTCTCAACGGCCATGTTGTAATTTGGATAATCGTGAGCGGGAACGGTAGGTCTTTGCCAGAGACTGACCTTAAAATTTATTGAATGTAAACGATCGATCATTTTTTCAGGGTCCGGTATTTCAGGCACCCATTCGAAAGTGCCATATTCGGTTTCCCATGCGGCGTCGATATGCATATGTTCCACCGGTAGATGGGTTTCTCTGATAGTTTCGGCCTTATCGATTATCTGTCTTTGGCTGTGCCAGGTCTTGTCATATAGATAATCCTTGGGAGGTGACGTTAAGCTGGAATCTTTTGTATCATATAATCTGGCGTTTACTCTGCCGCCCATAATCCACTTCGGCGGCAAAGGTGGTTTGCCCACAAGATCGGTATATTGATTGAGAATATCCTTAAAAGACGGGCCGGCGATAATGTAAAAATCCAGTTTACGTTCATTTACATTGATTGTGTATCTGTCTTTGTCAAGTTTTGCCATATCCCAATCCGACCTGACGAGTGTATTCATAAAGAAGCCGTAGCCTCTTGAACTCATAAAGAAAGGACTATAATAAACACGATGACTTGACAGGCCCGCCATGTTTAAGAACGTCCCGCGATGGTCCAGCGGTGCCCTGTCTGGCGGGTAGTCTGCTCGCCAACCCGTTCCCTGATCGCAGAATCCATAAAATCTCTCATCATCCGGTGACAACATGGAAAGAACAGACTCGTCTTTTGCAATCGACACACCTTTGTCCATAGCCGATTGAGTAAGAAGCCGGTCATCTTGGTAAAAAGATATTTGAAATGGCGATTTTGAGAGAATTACTTTAAGTTTTTTTGTGCCGATTACATACTGTTCCTTCTGGTCGGAGGCTTTAAAATTGATATTAGGCCAGTCTGCTTTCAGAAATCCATCCTTCTCCGGGAGGGTCATTTCAAAGTTATTATCAACAGACGCACGAATTCGCAGCATTGAATCCGTCAAAGGATGTATTATGAAATATACTTTTTCGCCCGTATTAGATATTCCATGCAAAGACACGCCGTTTTCATGTTGTTTAATACTGTCTATTTGTTTTACGGATACCGTATCTTTCGAATAAGCCTCGTTGACAGTGCAAAAAATGGACAACAACATATGTACAGAAAAAAACCAAAAATATGATTTAATACACACGTGCTTTCGAAACATATTTATTTCCTTTCTTGATTCATTATTAAAAACAAATTAGATATTAAAATCCCGGCCGGTGATCTGACCGATCTGTTCCAGAGAAGTCTTTTTGAAATCTATATTCGGCCATTTGTTACGGCGCACGCGGTCGATTAATTGTTTTATCCTGATAAATTCTTTTGTGAGAAGATTATAATCCTGCGTATCGATGATTCTAATTAATGTTTTTTTCTCGATCATACTGAACGAGCCGCCTAAGACCAGCACGCCGGCACCGATATAATCGGGGATATTTTCGGCATTGGTCCCGCCGGTGGGAACCAGGCTGATGGTCTTGTGGATAGCCGGGTCGATCGCCTTGATAAAAGCAGGTCCGCCGAGTTGTTTGGCGGGGAAAACCTTGCACAGGTTGGCACCGTAACCGAATTGAGTTACGATCTCTGTTACTGTCCCGCAGCCGGGGATCATGGGGACATCTTTTAATTGTTCGTAGCTTTCTTTCCTGAAATTAGCGGCCGAGACCAGATATGTCGCACCGGCCTCAAAAGCCTGCTGCAGGTCGGGCAGCGGGTCATCCCGGCGGGTCTTGTTATAGATATTCAGCATGTTCGGATCGTCGATCAGACTGGCAGCGCCGGTGACAAAATCCGGAAGTTCTTTTGAAAGACGCATTATCTTTTCAAGCGGTTTAACGATCCGGCACGTCAGTTCCATATTATGGATTCCCGCCTCGATCAGCGCTTCGGCGGTTTTGACCGCATCGAGCTTGTCCTGATTGAACACCAGAATAAAACCATCCTGTAAAAGAGTTTCAAGAACCTTTTTTGCTGTCATCGAAATTCTCCTTTAAAGTGTGTGCAGGTGGAAGCCGCCGTCCACGTTGATGACTTCACCGGTTGAAAAATCGAGTTTTCCTTCGGCAACCGCTGAAACGGCCTTGGCCACATCCTCCGGCTGTCCCCATCGTCGGATGGGTGTCAGGCCGTCGGAAATCAATTTATCGTATTTTGATTTGACCGGCTTTGTCATATCGGTTTCGATGACCCCCGGCCTGATCTCATAAACACCGATGCCGAATTCAGCGAGCCGGTCGGCGTAGAGTTTTGTCATCATCGCGATACCCGCCTTGCTGATGCAGTATTCGCCGCGCGACGGGCTGGAGGTATAGGCCGAGATCGAGCCGATATTGACGATCCGGCAGCAACGCTCGGGATGGTGTTTTTTCTGCTCGATCATCCAGTTGGCGATCTGCTGGGTTAAAAAGTACGGCCCCTTGAGGTTGACCGCAATGACTTCGTCAAAACTTTCTTCGGTCGATTCGAGGATATCCAGCCGTTTCTGAGGTGCGGCCGCGGCGTTATTGACCAGAAGGTCGCACCGCCCGAATCTTTCTTTAACCGCTTCAACAAGCCGTATACGGTCTTCGGCGTTTCCGATATTGCCGAAAACAAGTTCGCAATCAGCGCCTTTGTCAATGATCCGCTGCCTGGTTTCGGTCGGTTCCCGCGTAACGCGGTTGATGACCAGGTCATAACCGACGACCGCCAATTCGATGGCAATGGCTTTTCCGATACCCCGGCTCGAGCCGGTGACAACTGCTACGGGTCTATCATTCATTTTTTAATCCTTCTCTATAGATCGGACCGTAAATTTCTTTGTCGCGGACCACGCAGCCGGTCATCCCGCCGTTACGCATGATCTGCGAACACATACTGCAGCAGATACAGACCTTCTGCGGGTCCATGTTCCTGTCACGTAAAATATCCTTCGCGAAATCCGGATACGCAAAGGCCATCCTGCCGGCCCCGACGAGTGTGACATTACCGTTTTGCTTGTTCGCGGCGCCGACGCTCGCCATCATTTCCTGAAGCCGGGTGTATCCGGTCCCGACCGTCACGATATCCGGAAATGTTTTCTGGATGTGTGCGGTTAACTCTATAAAACGGTGCACGCCGGTCAAAGGATGCTCCGGCGAGGCGTACCCGCCGGTGACCGGCGTGTTGAACGGCCGGCTCAGATGCGGGTTATAATACGGATTGGCGATCGTGATATTAATGAGCCGAACGCCTTTATCCTGCAGCGACCCGATAAGCCGGATCGGCTCGGTCAGATCGGCCTTGGTATAGTCTTCTTTGTCAACTCCGAACCCGAACGGATACGGCACGCCGTCATAGACACTCAGGCGCGTGACAATCTCGATTTTATCCCCGAGCTCGGCTTTTATTTTTTCAATCGTTTCGAGCAGAAACCGTACTCGATTCTCAAACGATCCCCCGTATTTGCCTTTTCGGTTAAATCCCGCCAGCAGCTCATTGATCAGGTAGCCGTGACATGCCTTAATATCGACCGCATCGAAACCGGCTTCATAGGCCAGCCTTGCCGCGGTGACATATGCTTCCTGCAGTCGATCGAGATACGCATCGGTAGCAAGCGGGTGATCTTCCGAAATCCTGCTTTCGATATTGGCATCCGGAATTTTCTGAGGGACAAGCCCGTCACGGTACGGATCGCGCTGGGCGATGATGGGCTTTGATATACCGTCGGGCTTGCTGTATCGGCCTGAATGGGTCAGTTGGGCGACGATAAACGGGCGATGCGCTGTACCCATACTGCCGGCCGCTTCGTTGCGGATCATATCGACCATTTTCTTGAAATCGTCTCTGGTGTGTTCACCGATCCAAAGCTGCCGTGGATTGGCCCGGGCCTCTTCGACAACCGCGATCGCTTCCGCCCACAACAGCCCCGCGCCGCCTGAGGCGAATCGTTTATACCGCCGAAGCGTTAATTCTCCCGGTCCTCCGCGTTTGTCACCGTCACAGCCTTCCATCGGATGGATCGCCAGTGAATTCGGAATTGACCGTGAGTTAAAAGTCACCACCTGCGCCAATACAGAGACATCGTCACTTGTCTCGATGGTAATACCAAGCTGTTCGCATTGATCTTTTAGTTCGGCTGAATTCATCGATATATCAAAACTTAAGGACAGTAATAGTTATGACACTGTTTTAACCTTCGATAATTGCGGTCCCTCCATTTTTGCTTTTGGAGAGGGCGTGGATTGAAAGATCTGTTTTCATAAATATGAATTTCATTTCCATTTAATACGATGACCTCCTCCCGCCAATCGCCGTTGACATCGGCCACATACAGCCTGTCGGCCTTTTCCGTAAAACGCTCGACGAATTCGCCGGTCATCGGATCGAACAGGCAGACATCGCCGGCGGTATGTCTTTCCTTGGCACAGGCCAGTTGTTTTTTGCCGCCTGTCCAGTCGATCGTGTGGATGACCTCAACGCCTTCCAGTGTCCAGTCTTCCGGGGCGATATTAACCAAATGATAATTTGCGACGACTTCACCATTTGAATCAAATACAAACGGTTTCTGGTGCGTATTGAACCGCGACCGGCACCAGATATGGTATTCGTCGCTGTCTTTTTTGAACTGTCCAATCGCGGCGTTCTGCGGTTCCCAGTGCCGGAAATGCTTGCGCCAGATCGGACCGTCTTTGCCGAGCAGTTGAACGTAATTCGATCCGCCCCGTTCTTCAAGAAGTACCAGCTCCAGCCCGTCAATGTCAGGTTTCACATCAGCGAGAAAAATGCTGTCCAGGTGTCCCGGAAATTCTTCGGCTTCGGCGATGATTTTTCCTTCACTCGAAAAGATCGTCCCTCCCAGCACCTCGTCTCTTCCGTCACCGTCGATATCGGCTATCCTCGCGGACGTATGGGCACAGCCGAGATACTGATCGGTCGTCCACAACGGTTTGCCTTGTGAAATCAGATTGACATAAGAATAAGCCGCCAGAAA
>CAZNET010000153.1:0-6308 GCA_964571885.1 uncultured Pirellulales bacterium | reverse complement strand
TACCTGTCATAAAAGGGTTAAAAAGGGCGAATATTTTTTTTGTCAATTTCCGGCTGGTCTGATAAGTTTTGTTCATGAAGACACAGGACCTTGATTATTATTTGCCGGACGAACTGGTCGCCCAGCAGCCGGCTGATATTCGAAGCGAGTCGCGGCTGCTTGTGCTCGATCGTAAAGGTGGGCGAATTGCGGATAAGATTTTCAGCGATATCGGCAATTATCTTCGAAAAGGCGATTGCCTGGTGTTGAATGACACCAAAGTGCTGCCGGCAAGGTTCTACGGCAAACGCGTGACCGGGGCGGTTTTGGAAGGTTTGTTTTTGGCGGATAAAGGAAAGAATCTGTGGCAGGTGATGCTCAAAGGCGTCCGTAAGCTCAAGGCCGGTGAGGTTTTCAATCTTTTTTATAAGGAAAAAAACGGTGCTTTTGAAGCGGAATTTGTGGACAAGACTGCGGATAAATGCCTGATCAAGGTGTATTCAGACCTGCCGTTTGAGCGGATCCTCGAAAAAATCGGCTTTACCCCCCTGCCGCCGTATATCAAGCGCGGCGACGACATTGGGCAAGATGAGCTTGACAAGCGACGATACCAGACGGTTTACGCGGAAAAGCGAGGTGCGGTCGCGGCTCCGACGGCTGGACTGCATTTTACCGAAGATCTAATGAAGCGGTTGAAGTCGAAGGGAGTCGTTTTTGCTTATGTGACGCTGCATGTCGGTGCCGGAACTTTCAAACCGGTAAGCGAAGAGATTCTTGAAAATCATCATATTCATACCGAGAAATACAGTATCAATGATGAAAACGCGGACATTATCGGTTTTACGAAGAAGACCGGCGGACGGATCATCGCTGTCGGCACCACAGCAGTCAGGGTGCTGGAGACGATCGGCAAGGACGGTGATATAAAACAACAGGCAGGGGAAACGAATCTGTTTATCCTGCCTGGTTTTGATTTTAAGGTTGTCGATGCGATGGTCACCAATTTCCATCTGCCTCGATCGACTCTGCTGGCCTTGGTCGCCGCTTTTGCCGGGCTCGACACAACGCTTCAGGGTTATCGTCACGCCGTCGAACAGCGGTACCGTTTTTATTCTTACGGCGACGCTATGTTCATTTATTGAGTCGGCGCGCCCGGCGGTCCGGGTTGTGGTTTTGGTCGTTTACCGGGTGGATAGTCAATATCCGCTTTTGATTTCAGATCTTCAATAAGATCCTTGGCGACCTTTTCCTTCTTATCGAATTTCAGCTTCTGGATAATATCATCTTTGACTTCATCGAAGGGGATCGTTCTTGCTTCCTTTCGTTCAGTGACTTTAATGATATGATAACCGAACTGGGTTTCGACGATACCGCTGATCTGGCCGGGCTGCAGGGCAAAGGCGGCTTTTTCGAAAGGCGGCACCCAGGATCCCCTGACGCCTTCTTCGGGATTGCTTTTGTTACCAAATCCTAGGTCTCCGCCGCCTTTTCCCGAGGGACAGTCAGAATGTTCCATGGCTAACGCCGCGAAGTCGGCTCCGGCTTTAAGTTGCTTTAAAATATCTTCGGCTTTATCCATCGCTTTTGCTTTAGCATCATTCGGGTCGGTATTCGGATCGGAAGTATCCAGCGAGATTAAAATGTGACTCGCTTTGACCTGTTCGGTCTGTTTAAACAGATCGATATTTTCTTCATAATATTTTTTGGCATCCTCTTCGGTAATATTTAAATCACCGGTCCTGTCGTCGATCAATTTCTGATATCCAAGTCCTCTTCTGATCCTGTTCTTTGTTTTCTCGAAACTTTGTCCCTGTGATTCGACGAAGTTTTTTATTTGTTCCACGGTCCACGGCGGATCCTGATCGGCTCCCATTTGTTCAAGCTGGGCCAGAACTTCTTCATCGGTAATCCTGATATTTTCGTTTTTGACTTTCTGATCGAGCAGATGTTCGACAATCAGAACATCGAGATATTTGGCCCTGACATTTGCGATCAAGTTCTCTTTTATCTGATCGGCAAAGGCAGGGGGAAGTCCTTTGAGACGCTGCATTTCCCGCTGGATCTCCTGCTGCATTTCTTTTTCAATTTCGCTTTCCAGGATCACTTTGTCATTGACGGTTACAGCGACTTCGTTACTTTTCGTGATTGATTTTGGAATTTTGATTGTTTGCGGCTGGTTTTGAGTGGAATTCGCATCCGCGGCCAATCCAGGAGCCGCCAGGATCAATGAGCATAGCGATATTATAGCAATAATAACGATATTTTTCATAACTACTTATCCTTTCGCAATTTAAGAGAAAACCGATTTCAAAAACGTGTATTATCGCATTTGATGCAGTTCATGTCAAATGATTTATTAATTAATGGTTTTGGGAAAGGTTACCTCTTGCCATACAAGCCGAACGGGGCTACAATGTCCGTTCTGTTTTTATAATACTAAATGATGAAAGGAACGATTTTATGGCATTATTGATGGGTTATGATGTTGGAAGTTCTTCGGTCAAGGCGACATTGATTGACGCATCGACAGGCAAAATTGCGGGCAGCGCCACCAGTCCGAAGAAGGAATTGGAAATTATGGCTGAAAAAAGCGGCTGGGCCGAGCAGCACCCGATGACATGGTGGGAACATGTTAAAAACGCCACCGCCGAGATCAAGAGCAAGACCGGTTTTAACGCCGGGGACGTAAAGGCGATCGGAATTTCGTATCAGATGCACGGTCTGGTCTGTGTGGATAAAAATAACGAGGTGCTTCGGCCTGCGATCATCTGGTGCGACAGCCGGGCGGTCGAGATCGGCAACAAGGCCTTTAATGAAATCGGTCCTGAAGAATGCCTGAAGAATCTGCTCAATTCTCCGGGCAACTTTACCGCTTCGAAGCTCAAATGGGTGATGGAAAACGAACCGGAACTTTATAAGAAAATCGCGAAGATCATGCTGCCGGGTGACTTTATTTCGATGAAGATGACCGGCGATATCAGGACAACTCCATCGGGACTTTCCGAGGGGATTATGTGGGATTTCCAACAGAATGGTTTGGCGAAGATGGTTCTGGGTTATTACGGCATTGACGAGGGTCTGATCCCCGAGATCCTGCCGACGTTTTCGCTGCAGGGCGAATTGACCAAGGCCGCGGCTGACGAACTCGGTCTGCAGGCCGGAACGGTCGTTTCATACAGAGGGGGCGATCAACCGAACAATGCCTTGTCATTGAATGTGCTCAATCCCGGTGAAATCGCGGCGACGGCAGGGACATCAGGTGTGGTTTACGGTATCAGTGATAAGCCCGACTACGACGCCAAGTCCAGGGTTAATACGTTCGTGCACGTCAACTACTCGCCGGATTCACCGCGATACGGTGTGCTGCTTTGCCTTAACGGCACCGGTATTTTGAACAGTTGGATGAAACACAACGTCGCCCAAACGATCGATTATCCTCAGATGGATAAGATGGCGTCGGCTATTCCGGTGGGAAGTGACGGGCTTGTGATCCTGCCGTTCGGCAACGGCGCCGAAAGAACGCTCGAAAACAAGGACCTCGGCGCATCGATCCATGGCATGAACTTCAATGTCCACAGCAATGCCCATCTGTTCAGGGCCGCCCAGGAAGGCATCGTGTTCGCGCTGAATTATGGTGTCGAGATTATGCGCGGGGCGGGCGTTAAAACAGGCCGTGTTCGTGCCGGTCATGCGAATATGTTCTTAAGTCCCATCTTCTCTGAAGCTTTCGCGACGATCACCGAATCGGTCGTTGAACTTTACAATACCGACGGCTCACAGGGAGCCGCACGAGGCGCCGGTTTCGGAGCCGGTGTCTATAAAGATCTGGAAGAAGCGTTTGTGGGCCTGGAACCCATTAAGTCGATCGAACCGAACGATACGCTGTCAGGCGACTATGCTCAGGCCTACGCAAAATGGGAGGCAGTATTAAAATGTCAAGGCTGAAAAATCTTAAAATTGTTTTGATCGTATGGTGTTTGGTTTTTGTTTTAACCGGTATCGCTTTCTCGGCAAAAGAGGTTGAAATTACCGGTGAACTGAAAAAATGGCACAAGGTGACATTAACCTTTGAAGGTCCAGAAATATCCGAAGATGCAGACACCAATCCGTTTCTGGATTACAATCTAATAGTAGAATTTTCAAACGGTAACAATAAGTATGAAGTGCCTGGTTATTTCGCCGCTGATGGTGACGCTGCCGATACTGGTGCGACAAAAGGCAATCAATGGAAAGTGCATTTTTGTCCTGACCAGGCCGGAAAGTGGGAATATTCTGCAAGATTGTATGAAGGTCAACGTGCAGCGATTATTCCTTCTTCTAAAATAAATCAAGTATATACAGGAAGCTTTGAGATTGAGGATACTGATAAAACCGGTCGTGACTTTCGTGCGAAGGGCTGGTTGGAGTATGTCGGCAAGCGTTATCTGCAGTTTGCCGAGACGAAGGATTTCTTTCTTAAAGGCGGAGCGGACAGTCCGGAGAATTTCCTGGCGTATTATGAATTTGACGGCACGTACGATATGGATGGGCTCAACCGCGAAGGCGAAGCAAAGGGCGGCACGTTCATCCACCGATATGAGCCGCACGTAAAAGACTTTAAGGAAGGTGACCCCACCTGGCAGGACGGCAAGGGTAAGAACATCATCGGGGCGCTGAATTATCTCGCAAGCAAGGGCATGAATTCGGTTTATTTTCTGACGATGAACGTCGAAGGTGACGGCAAGGATGTCTGGCCGTGGACGAACCCGAACGAGCGGTTCCGCTTTGACTGCAGCAAGCTCGACCAATGGGAGATCGTCTTCGAGCACATGGACAAGCTCGGCCTGATGATGCACGTCATCACGCAGGAGACCGAGAACGATCATCTCCTGGACGGCGGCGAACTCGGCCCCGAACGAAAGCTCTACTACCGCGAATTGATCGCGCGGTTCAGTCACCATCCTTGTTTAGTCTGGAACCTCGGCGAAGAAAACACGAACACACCCGGACAACTCAAAGCGTTCGCGACATATATCCGGGACCTTGATCCTTACGATCATCCGATCGTTGTGCATTCATACCCGGATGTTCACTGGAAATATCGAGTATATAAACCGTTGATCGGATTCGAGCATTTCGAAGGGCCTTCGGTACAGCTTCATTACGATGAATGTCACCAGAACGTAAAAAGCCTGATCGCCAAATCCGCCAAAGCAGGCCATCCGTGGTTTGTTTGTACGGACGAATCCGGCTCGGCAAGGCAGGGGATGGACCCGGACGACCGCAAGAACAGCAAAGACGATCCGCTGGGACCGAACAACCAGGGTCGACTCAGGCAAAACGTTCTCTGGGGCAATCTCATGGCAGGCGGTGCCGGGGTGGAATGGTATTTCGGTTATCAAAACCCTCACAATGACCTGAACTGCGAGGACTGGCGAAGTAGGGATCGGGCATGGGATTTTACACACTACGCACTGGACTTTTTCCACAAGTACCTGCCGTTTACGGAAATGGAATCGGCCGACGAGTTGGTCGAGGCAAGCTGGTTCCCGGCATGGTGTTTCGCCAAACCCGGCCGGGTCTATGCGGTTTATTTGCCGCAAGGCGGTTCGGCAATTTTGGAAATTAGCGCTGGTAATTACAGCGTAAAATGGTATAATCCCCGTTCCGGCGGTGATCTGCAGGACGGTGTGGTCAAACAGGTCACAGGTCCCGGCGAAGTCTCGCTGGGCAATCCGCCGAGAGAAACAAAAAAGGACTGGGCGATATTGGTCAGGAAAAATAATTAGCACTTTTAACGAAGAAAGGAAATCAGTAACATGGCAACATATTTTCCCCAAGTAAAAGATAAGATCAAATACGAAGGTGCCGACAGCAAGAATCCGCTTGCGTTTAAGCATTATAACGCCGAGGAAAAGGTGATGGGCAAAACAATGGCCGAGCATCTGCGTTTCGCGGTTTGCTACTGGCATACCTTCAAGGGACTCGGCGGCGACCAGTTCGGCGGACCGACGATCATCCGCAACTATAATAACGCATCCGATGAGATGAAGGTCGCCGACCAGACACTCGAAGCGGCGTTCGAATTTTTCACCAAGCTCGGCGTCAATTTCTGGTGCTTCCATGACAGGGACATCGCGCCGGAAGCCGACACACTGGCAGAGACCAACAAGCGTCTCGACGTGATCGTCGAAAAGGCGAAAAAGCTGCAGGCAGATACTGGTTTGAATCTGCTTTGGGGAACTACCAACGCCTTTTCGCACAGGCGTTTCATGGCCGGGGCCGGCACGAATCCTTCACCGGAAGTTTTCGCTTATGCGGCCAGCCAGATCAAAAAGGCAATGGAGATC
>CAZNET010000152.1:0-6329 GCA_964571885.1 uncultured Pirellulales bacterium | reverse complement strand
GTTATTGACCGCGCCGGTAAAGGAGCCTTTTGTATGACCGAACAGCTCGCTTTCAAGCAGGGTATCGGGCAATGCTCCGCAACTGACTTCGACAAAAGGTTTGTTGCGCCTGCTCGAACGGTAATGGATAGCACGAGCGAGCATGCTTTTGCCGGTGCCGGACGGACCGGTCATGAGTATGGTGCTGGGGCTGTCCGCCGCCGCTTCGACCAGTTCGAATATCCTGGCCATTTTATAATTCTGGCTGAGAATGTTTTCCAGGCTGTATCGCTGTTCGAGCTGCAGTCTCAGATTTTCGTTTTCGCTCATCAGCGACTGCTGTTTCAAGGAACGTTCAACCGCCAGTCGCAGCTCATCATCGACAATGGGTTTTGTCAGATAATCATAGGCGCCTCGTTTGATCGCCTGCACCGCGCTTTCGATGGTGCCGTAGCCGGTGATGGTAATGCAGACGGTTTGGGGGTAGTCGTTTTTGATGATGTCCAGAAGATCGAATCCGCTGCCGTCCTGAAGATTCATGTCGGTAATAACAAGATTGAATTTTTGCCTGGAGAGCTTCGAAGCGGCGGATTTAAGATTTTCTGCGCCGGTCGTTTCAAATCCTTCGACACTAAGAAATTCACATAAAGATTCAAGGATAATCTTGTCATCATCGACGATTAGGATTTTCTTTTTTTCTTCCATGATCGTTTATTATATCTATGTTAAGGGCAGATAGATAAAAAAGGTACTGCCTTGTCCCTTGGTTGAGCTTGCCGTAATAATGCCATTGTTACGATGGATAATTTCTTTGCAAATGGCCAAGCCCAGTCCCGTGCCTTTGCCTTTTTCTTTTGTAGTATAAAACGGCTCAAATATTAATTCTTTGTCAGAGGGGTTAAAACCCGTTCCTGTATCCCGTAATTCGATCTTCAGCATATTGTCCGAATGTTTTTCGGTTGAAATATAAAGATGTCCGCCACTGGGCATTGCGTCCAGCGCGTTTTTGATCAAATTGATGAATACCTGAAAGAGATTGTCGGGATGAACATTTCCCAGGTCATCCGAATAATTTTTGTGAATATGCACCTCGGAGGATTCAATACGATTATGCAATATTTTAATTGCTTCATCGATAATTTGATGAACTGAGCAATTTTCAGAAGAAGCACAGGTATTTCTCGAAAACTCAAGTAATTCTCTGGTAATATTTATCATTTTCATGATGCCGTCCCGGCACTGTTCGAGATATTGTTTTGGTTTTTCCTGCTTTTCATTTTCGAGGATACGCAACGTCAGGTTAATATACCGTAGAATGCCGTCAAGCGGATTATTTAGTTCATGAGCAATTTTGGCGGTAAGTTTGCCTAGGGTCGCTAATTTCACAGTATCTTGGTAGCCGCTCGTAGTCTCAATATCGGGAGCATTGTAATTTTCAGTGTTTTTAACGGATTCGTTATCCATAAATTAATGATAACAGAAGCTAAAATGATATGTCAAGTGTGTGTTGATTAAAATAAACACAAAAAATATTAAAATATATTCCCATAAAAAGCTTCATATTTTTTTATAAAATGCCTTTTTTAAATAAATTTAAGATAAAATGAAATATATAGATAAAATAGTGAATAATACATTGACATTCAAGTGTTAAAATGATAGTATATCAAGGACTCGGTAATATAGGTAAAGGATTGCCTATTCAATAATCAGGAGAAAAACGATATTTTTTGGAAATGGTGATGAAATGAAAAAGATACTAATGATAACATTATTAATTGGAGTAACAAGTTCTTTGGTTCTTGCCGGTCCTACCGTGAAAGTTTCAAGGCTGCCCGGACATTACGCAGGTAATGGAGGCGAATTTACCCTTGAGGTAACTTCCGGAGATATTCCCGCCAATCCGGTTGGAAGTAAATTCCAAACGTTTTGCGTTGAAGTCAAAGAGTACATCGGACTTGGTAAAACGTATCAGGTTGAATTAAACGATGAAGCAGTTATGGGCGACGGCAGATGGCCTGGTGAATTGCCCGGCAGCGATGGTGGCGATGTTATTGACTCACGAACAGCTTATCTCTACACACAATTCAGAAAAGGTACGCTGTCAGTTCCGGGTTTTGCCTATGATTATGATCCGTCGGCCACCCGTTCAGCTTCAGCTATGGCTTTGCAAACCGCTATCTGGTATCTCGAATATGAAGTGGGTTACAGAAATTACGATGCGCTGACTCCCGAGACACAGGCACTTATCACCGGAGCAAACCAGGCTGTTAATAGCGGTTTATGGACCGGTCTGGGTAATGTCAGGGTTTTGAATCTCTGGACTAACAGCGACAATAAAATTTCAAGACAGGATCAGCTTGTTCTGATTCCGGCACCGGGAGCGGTTCTGCTCGGCAGTCTTGGTGTTTGTTTTGTCGGTTGGATGAAAAGAAAAAGATATTTCGCTTCTTAAAGTTGAATAACGATTGGTATAAGGGGTAAAAAGATGAAACGTTTATGCTTGATAGTATCAATTCTTTTGTTGTCTAATATCTCTTTTGCAGGATTTACGACACCGGTTAATCCGGCGCCCGGCAGCGAAATGGATTTACTGACAGAAGGCGGTATTCTGGATACGCTATACGGTCTTGAGAATGTTGTTCGGGTGGATGATTACGATGGCAGTATTGGGACACCCGGAGCGGATCTGGATATTTATCCGTCGGTTGCTGGTTTGCCTGTGACCGATCAGGTCTGGACGGACGGCACAATCAACTCAGTAGCCAAAGCCCGTTATGCCGGCTATACACAGCAGTTCGGCTATACGACCGATCTGGTGAGTCCAAGTTACACCAATGTGATGAACATTTCCGGCAAAGGGTATTCGGTTAGTGGAACCGCCGTGATGGATTTTGTTCCCGGGACACGATGGGCATGGGCCCGTACCGGAAACAAAGGCGGAACACAGTATTCGCTTGATGCACTCAATGCAGACCAGATGGATCACATGCTGACATTCCAGATTTTAGGGATGTCGAGAAAAACATGGGTTGTGGCGTTCGAGGACCTCTGGGACCGGACATCCGACTGGGATTACAATGATCTGGTGGTCGAATTGCAGGTCGTTCCGGCTCCGGGAGCGATTATCCTGGGAGCATTTGGAACAGGATTGGTTTCCTGGCTTCGCAGAAAAAGGGCGATGTAAAAATAAAAAACTATTTCGTAAGGAAGGGCCGTCTGTATAAAAGCGACGGCCTTTTTTTATATCTCGATAGTTCCGTCGAAGATTTTCGTGGCCGTACCGGTCATATAGATACAGTTATCCTGCTGGGACCACGCTAAATGCAGGTCGCCGCCGGGCAGGTGTGCGGTTGTTTCGCGGCCGCTTTTATCCGTAGAGACAGCAGCGGCCAGGCAGGCGCAGGCGCCGGTGCCGCAGGCTAAAGTAATACCGCTGCCGCGTTCCCATGTTCTCATTTTAAATTCACTCTCCGAGATCGGCTGAACGAAATGAACGTTGATGCGGTTGGGAAACATGTCATGATTTTCAATCTTGGGACCGATTCCGGTCAGATCCATCGAATCGACATTATTGGAAAAGAATACCGCATGTGGATTGCCCATCGAGACACACGTCATCATTAGCGTTTGGCCGTCGATCTCAAGCGGTTCTTCGATCACCGCATCCTTCGATATTTTGACTGGAATTTCGGATGATTTGAAAACGGGCTCGCCCATATTCACACATACGTTTTTAACTCTGTCTTCGTCGTTAGTGTCAAATCCAACGGTCAACATTCCTTTACCGGTTTCAACAGTATAACTGTAGGGGAAGCTCTTTTGAGCCATCAGAATTTTTCCGGAAGGTTCGGCGAGATTATTGTCATAAGCAAATTTGACAACACAACGAATGCCGTTGCCGCACATTTCCGCTTCGGAACCGTCCGCGTTAAAAATTCTCATTCTCACAGAGGCTTTTTCGGAAGGTCCCACCAGGATCAGGCCGTCGCTGCCGATCCCAAAGTGTCTGTCACTGACTTTTATCGCCAACTGGGGCGGATTGTCGATGTTTTGCTCGAAGCAGTTGACATAAATATAGTCATTGCCTATGCCGTGCATTTTTGTAAACCGCATTACAAAACCTCCAAAAAAAAGCATTGTAAAAAGTTTATGAAAAAGAGCAAGGATTGTACTTCAAAAAGGGCGGAAATGTTTGCCGTAAATAAAAAATTTTGTCTAAGTTGTCTGTCGGGCCGGCCATTCGCTTAAAAAGCGAATTCCTTTTTACGCGTGTTTAACTGGGCCTTTAACCGAGCGACGATCGAAGAATGCATCTGAGAGACTCTCGATTCGGAAAGATCCAGCGTCGCTCCGATTTCTTTCATTGTCATCTCTTCATAATAATAGAGCACGATGATCAAACGTTCAGCCCTTGTCAGTCCTTTGGTGAGCAGATTCTTTAAGTCCCTTTTCTGTGCTTCTATCAGCGGATTTTCACTGCGATTGTCTTTAATGACATCGATTTCCCGGATATCTTTTTCGCCGTCATCCTCATTGAAATGAGTATTGAGCGAGACAATACTGACGGCATTAGCATCCTTTTTAAGCCGTTCAAATTCTTCTTTACCGAGCGCTAATTCCTTAGCGGTTTCTTCCTGTGTGGGTTTTCTGCCAAGATGTGTTTCCAGGGCGTTGGTTGCTTTAGATAACTGGTGGGCTCTTGACCGAACGAGTCTCGGTACCCAATCCATACTGCGAAGCTCGTCGAGGATGGAACCTCTGATTCTTGGCGAACAGTAGGTTTCAAATTTAACACCTCTCGAAGGATCGAAGGCGTCGATCGCGTCCATCAGGCCGAATGTGCCGGCACTGATCAGATCGTCAAGTTCGACCTTGTCGGGCAATTTGCTGTACAATCGCTCAGCGGTATATTTGACCAGCGGCCTGTAATGTTCCATCAGGAGGTTTCTATATTGCGTATCATGTGTTTTATGATAGTTTTCCCAGACTTGACTGATATCGGTTTTTTGTTTTGTTTTCACGACAATCCTCCGTGATTGTAATAGAAGCTTTTCATTTCATGGTCCGATATATATATTTGGTTATGCTTTTTACAGAATTCATTTAATTTGTTATCGAATGTTTAGACAATTTCTTTAGAAAAACCAGTCCACAACTTTCTTTAAAAAGCTTTGATCATTAGCATTCCGGTTGGAATGATGACCGATCCTGGCTGCTATCGTGGCTAAGGACGCAGTAATTTTTGCCTTTGGGAACGCTAAAACAACGGGTTTTCTCAGACGTACGGCCTGAAGCATGCGATCATCTCGTAAGAGGATGCCTCCTTCAAAAATATTTATATTCAGGAATTTTTTCGCGACATTTGAAATTTGCTTATACGTTTTCTTGCCGTCCACGATCGAATCAGCCATGTTCACCACGAGGCTGATCTTCCCGTGATACTTATGATGGGTGATGACTTTAATGGCAGCGTAAGCATCTGTCATCGCGGTTGCTTCGGGAGTGGTGACGACAAGAACATGGTCAGCACAGAGACAAAAACCGATGACCGAACTTGAGATGCCGGCACCGGTATCGATGATAAGGACATCATTTTCGTTTTGCATTTTGCTTAATTCTTGAATGAGTCTCTGCCGTTGAAATTCACCCAGCTCAGCCAGTTCCTGCAGCCCTGAGGCCCCGCAGATGATCTTTAATCCATTCGGCCCCGGCTGAATTATTTCTTCAATTTCCTTTTTTCCGTTTACCAGATGCGAGATATTGTATTTGTTCTGGATATTCAAGAGTACATCGAGGTTGCCGAGAGACATATCCGCATCCACAAGCAGTACCTCCTTTTGAGCAGCGGCCATGCAGATACCCAGATTGGTTGATAAGTTCGTTTTTCCAACGCCTCCCTTGCCGCTGGTGACCGCTATGACCGCGGCCTTTTGCAACTTGCTGTCCATCATTTCTTTAAGGTGTAAAGTACTTTCGTTCATCTGTTTTTCCCCGTCCATGGGTCTTGATCATTCGAACATTGAAATCATTCCGTGTTTTTCCTTCAGTAACTCCGCCGCGATCTTTTGATTGAGGGCGTTTTCGAGCAGTTTATTGATCTGCAGTTCGAGGTAGAGATTTTTATTATTCTTGATTAATTTCGCCGCGTTCTCATCGACACAGGTTGAGACGCCGAACGAACCATTGAGACCAAAATTAAAGTTTTTGGTGTCCCGCAGAATGATTCGTTTGTTTTCAATGTGTTCTTCAAGTGCTTCATTCATGAGCTCGGCGAATTCACTCACTGCCAGGTCTTTGGGCTTATAATCCTGTTCATGCATTTTATTAATATTTTCTGTTATGATTTT
>CAZNET010000151.1:0-6400 GCA_964571885.1 uncultured Pirellulales bacterium | reverse complement strand
GTAAAACAAAATGTATGTGTCGCTTTAAGCGGCGGTGTAGACAGCTCGACCGCCGCCGCCCTTCTGATCGAATCGGGATACGACTGTTCGGCGATCTTTATGATCACCTGTGACCACTCCCGGCACGCCCTGGCCGATGCAGAGAGGGTCGCTGAGATTTTAGGCATCAAATTACATATCCTGGACATGCGTCAGGACTTTGAGAAAATCCTCGATTATTTTGTTGGCGAATACAAACGCGGCAGAACCCCAAATCCCTGTGTTTACTGCAACCAGACAATAAAATTCGGCCGGCTCTGGCAATTCGCGAAAGAACACGGCGCTGATTATTTCGCGACCGGTCATTATGCGAGAGTTCTCAACCGCGACGGTGAGACCGGTATCTATGAAGCGGTCAACGCATTAAAGGACCAATCGTATGTATTGTCGATGATAGATAAGCCTGTTCTTGAACATCTTTTATTGCCCATGGGTATTTATACAAAACAGCAGACGCGGAAACTCGCATCAAAATTCGCATTGGGAACCCAGCACGCCTCGGAATCACAGGAAATATGTTTTATACCTGACGATGATTACAAAGCGTTTATTGAACAAAAATGCCCATCCCTGATTCGAAAAGGTAAAATCGTTGACAGTTCCGACAGCATACTCGGCGAGCATAACGGCATCCACAATTTCACGATCGGCCAGAGAAGAGGTCTTCGAGTGGCCATGGGAAAACCTTGTTATGTCACAAAACTCGATGCGAACACAAACACCGTTGTTCTCGGCCCGAAAGAGGAGGTGCTGAGCAGAAAATTAATCGCAAAAAATGCCAACTGGCTCGTCAATACACCCGAACAGAGCTTTACCGCAAAAGTAAAAATACGATATAATGACAAAGGCAGTATGGCAAAGGTATATCCTGAACAAGATGATGTGATTATTGAATTTGAACATGTTGTCTCGGCGGTAACCCCGGGGCAGGTTGCCGTTATTTATCTGCTCGAAAAAAATGAATATCGCCTTGCCGGGGGCGCCTGGATTGAAAAAGCATTGAAATAAAACTGGAATTACCGATGCAGCCGAAAAACAATATTCTGCAAATTCTAAAAGAAAAAGAAAGCGACATATCGCGTCTAAGCCAACGCGGTCTGGTGATACAGCCTGGCGCTCTGGGAGATTGCATTTTAACTCTGCCTCTGGTTTATTTTATGAAAAAAGAACTTAAATTAGGCTCGGTCGATTTTCTCGGGCACACGGATTACATCTCGATATTCAGCGGCCGAACGCCTGTCAACTCCATCATCTCGATCGACGCATTGGAACTGCATCGTTTGTTTACAGACAAATCCACCTTCGACATACCCGACAAGGACCCATTGATCGATGCCCTTAGCGGTTATTCATGGATTATCTCTTTTCTGGGTGAGCCGAACAGCGACTTTGAGGAAAACCTGATTTTTACGGTCAATTGCTGCCAAAGTGCTGAAGTGGAAATTCTCAGATTAAAACCAGATGAAAATGAAAAACAGCATATCAGCGAGTTTTATATCCAGCAGCTTATTACGTCAAAAGCTATGCCCGAAAAATCTACCTACTTTGACAAAACCAAACCATTAATTGCCGAAGATTATCAGGATAGCCGGGAAGGTCAGATCCTGCTTAATGAAATCGATAGCGGGCTTGCCGATAAACCTGTTATTATTGCTCCGGGCAGCGGCAGTATGCAAAAATGCTGGCACGTCGAAAATTTCATTGCTATTGCCGAGCACCTTAAAGACATGAACAAACATGTCTTCTTTTTGTTAGGTCCAACGGAGATGGAAAAATTCCCTAAATCATCAATTAATCGATTGCAAAATAAGTTTCCCACTATCACCGGTATGATGCTTTCAAATGTCCTATCCGTTTTATGTTCAGCTCACATGTATATCGGCAATGACAGCGGCGTAACCCATTTAGCGGCATCTTTAGGAATCAGAACGTATGCTCTTTTCGGACCTACCAATCCGGACATATACAAGCCCATAGGTCCCGATGTGACGGTCATTAAAGAGGATTCGCCACATTTTCACCAAAGCCCCTCCAAAGAGATTCAAATAAAGCTTTTCGATGCGATTCGCAGGTAAAATGATTCCTTCAACGGATAGAAAAAACAGCAAAAATCATTTTTTTGAGAGCAAATGGTTTCTTGACGCCGTAAATCTTTTCGGTATAATCGCTTAGAAGTACAAATTCCGGATATGATAGTTTGGGGAATTAATGCAGCAAAAAACAATAAATGAGATAGCCCGGTTTGTTAACGGAAACGTCTGCGGGGACGGCGATATTGCCGTTACATCAGCGGCCACCCTTTCGTTGGCAAAGGAAGGCGATATCAGTTTCCTCAGTAATCCAAAGTATACCAATCAGCTCAGTACCACCAAGGCCTCGGCTGTTCTTATTTCGAAAGAAGTGGATTCACCAACGACGCTGATCGTTGTAGACGATCCTTATTTTGCATTTAGGGAAGTTGTCGTTTTGCTCTACGGTCAGCGCGAACACCCACAGACCGGTATCAGTTCAAAGGCTTCTATCGCCTCAACCGCGAAGATAGGCAGCAAGTGTAATATATACGATAATGTTGTCATTTCAGAGAAAGTGACTGTGGGTGATAACTGCGTTCTTTATCCCGGTGTTTTCATCGGAGAGCAGACACGAATCGGCAATGACTGTATCCTGTACCCCAATGCCGTTATTTATAACGATTGCATCGTGGGAAATTCCGTAATTATTCACGCCAATGCCACAATTGGTGAAGACGGTTTTGGTTTTGCTACCCATAAAGGCAAACACCACAAAATTCCGCATATCGGAAAGGTCGTTCTGGAGGATGATGTTGAAATAGGCAGTAATTGTGCTGTTGAGAGAGGAACGCTCGATGACACAGTAATAGGCAAAGGCAGCAAGATCGGCGATTCGGTCGCTATCGGGCACGGTACTAAAATAGGCCCTTATTGTTTATTGGTTCCTCAGGTGGGCATTTCCGGTTCGACCACGCTTGGTCATCATTGTATTTGCGGCGGCCAGGTCGGCATTGCCGGTCACATCAATATCGGCAATAGTGTTATCATCGGTGCCCAGGCAGGTGTCACCAATGACGTCCAGGACGGCAAAATCGTCCTTGGAGCCCCTGCTATCGATGCCAACAAGGCCAAGCGAGCGTACCGTTTGATCCAGTATTTGCCGGAAATGAGAAAAGCGATAAAGGATATGGAACAACGCTTAAGTGAACTGGAATCCGAAGATTCTGAATAACAATATCATCGCAGTAGTGACAAGGATATGACGGAACAAACAAATACGCTTGGTTTGATAGCGGGTCAGGGAAGGTTGCCTTTTCTTGTCGCCGAAGGAGCCAAAAAGCAGGGACTAACCGTCGTTTGCGCGGGGCTTGGTGACAATCCGGATCCCGATTTATCCAAGATGGTGGATGTTTTTTTTTCAGTGCCTCTGGCCCGGCCCGGCAAATGGATAAACGTATTAAAGAAACATGGCATCACAAAAACGATCATGGTCGGACGCGTTGCTAAATCCAGTTTGTTCACCCCCCGGCGTATTCTGCATTATCTTCCTGACTGGCGTGCCTTTCGCATTTATTACTGGAGACTTCGAAAGAAGGAAAAACAAAACGACATGATTCTCAACGCTCTGGCTGACGAACTGGCCAGCGGCGGGATCATTTTGGAGAATTCGATAATGTATTGTAAAGAACACCTCGCTTCAAAAGGATGTATGACAAAGACAAAACCCGATCCATCGGTTCAGGCTGATATTGAATTCGGCCTTCCTATAGTGAAAAGACTCGGCGACCTCGATATCGGTCAAGCCGTGGCTGTAAAGGAAAAGGAAGTTATCTCGGTCGAAGCCATTGAAGGAACCGCCGAAATGATCAAAAGGACCGGACAATTCTGCAAAGCGGGAGGCTGGATATTGATCAAAACGGCAAAACCGAATCAGGATATGCGTTTCGATGTCCCCTGTGTCGGACCGGACACAATTAGAAGCTTGTCGGATAACGGCGGCAAATGCCTGGCCGTTGAGGCTGACAAAACAATTATTATCGACAAACCTCAAACACTCGAACTGGCCGACGAACTCGGCATCGCGGTCGTTGGCATCTGAGCGATTACCGATTAGAATACATCTGATCATAATAAGCCTGGTAATCGCCGCTTATAACATTGCTTAACCATTTTTTATTTTCCTGATACCAGTCGACGGTTTTCGCAATTCCTTCTTCGAATGTCACCGACGGCTTCCAGTTCAATTCGCCCATGATTTTGTCGGCATCGATTGCGTAGCGTCTATCATGGCCCGGACGGTCTTTGACAAATGTAATAAGCGATTCGGACTTACCAAGACGCAACAAAATTGTTTTTACCACGTCGATATTATATTTCTCATTGCACCCGCCGATATTGTAAGTCTCGCCCTGTTTGCCGTCTGTCAGCACCTTCCAAACGGCGGTACAATGATCATAAACATAAAGCCAGTCCCTCACGTTCATCCCGTCACCGTAAACAGGCAGTTCTTTATCCTGCAAAGCATTGTTGATCATTAAAGGAATCATTTTTTCGGGAAACTGGTACGGTCCGTAATTATTCGAACAACGGGTAATATTATAATTCAATCCCCACGTATGTCCAAAAGCCTTCACCAGCAAATCCGCTGAAGCCTTGCTCGCTGAATAGGGTGAATGCGGACTTAACAAAGTCACTTCAGTAAACTTACCCTCAGGGCCCAGGTCACCGTAAACCTCGTCGGTTGAGATCTGTATAAAACGATCAACGTTTTGATCTCTTGCCGCTTCAAGTAAAGTCAGTGTTCCAGTGACATTTGTATCGATAAACACTTTCGGTTCGTTGATGGAACGATCAACGTGACTTTCAGCCGCGAAGTTTACAATTGCATTGATCTTGTATTCGCCAATCAGCTTCTTGACAAGACGGCCGTCACAAATATCGCCTTTTACGAAATTGTGGTTGGGATGATTTTCAAAACCTTCCAGGTTTTCAAGATTACCGGCATAAGTCAATGCATCGAGATTGACCACAAAACAATCCTCTTGTTCGGAAAGAATCATCCGAATAAAATTACTGCCGATAAAACCCGCACCGCCTGTAACCAGTATATTTCTCATAATTCCTCCAGAAATTCTCTCAGTGGTTTCTGCCATGTCCTGATAGGCCTGTCTAAAATAGTTTTGATTTTTTCACAGTTGAATCGGCTGTTATTGGGCCGTTTCGCTGGACTTTTGAAATCACTGGATTTGGCTCTTTTGAGTAAGATATCAAGATTGAGATGCTCAAAAACGAATTCCGCTATTTCATACCGTGAGACATAATTGTCCGCCGCGAAATGAAAGATTCCCTCGGCTTTTTGATTCATCAGTTCCAAAATAACCCAACTGACTTCTTTCGTTGCAGTCGGCGAACCCACCTGATCGTCAACCACTTTCAGCTCTTTCTTATTTTTCGACCAATCAATCAATTTCCTGATAAAATTATTTCCGTGATGGCCATAGGTCCATTCAATCCGCACAATACAGTGTTTACAGCCAGTTTCCTGCAGCAACTGTTCACCTGACAATTTGCTCTTTCCGTATTCACTGATCGGATTCGGTTCATCGGTTTCAACATAAGGTCTGTCCAAGGTGCCATCGAAAACAAAATCGGTACTAATATGAATCACATAAGCTTTGTATTGATCGGCCAAATGACCGAGTTCGCCAACAGCATAACCATTTATCCGATGAGCGAGCTGCGATTGACTTTCTGCACCATCAACATCTGTGAAGGCCGCGCAGTTGACAATGATCTGATGTTTTTTTAGAATTTCTTCAAGGTGATTATTTTTAGAAATATCGAACTCGGGTACGTCATACTCTGATACGATTAAATCTTTTTGGTGACACAATCCAATCAAATCAGAACCGAGCATTCCCCTTGCGCCTAAAATTGCGATTTTGTCTTTTATTTTTTTTGATCCAGTCATAAATATATGATCGTAACGAAAAACCGTTCGATATTCATGGAAACTTTCACAGATGTACAGTTCTGAAACGATGTCTCAGTAAAGCTATTTCAGCTAATCTGCAATTCAAAGCGGAAATTTCTTTTGTCATTTAACAGGCTCCTCATGGATTAATTGATTGACTCTACTGAGAGATTTGAATGTTCCCGCATCGGACCACCAGCCTTCGAGGATATCATACTGCATTTCATTATCCTTAATATAAGCATTATTTACATCTGTGATCTCAAGCTCGCCTCTGTCGGAAGGTTTTAATGTTTTTATTATATCAAATACCCTTGAATCGTAAAAGTAAACCCCACATACGGCGAAGTCAGAAACGGGTTTCTTAGGTTTTTCG
>CAZNET010000150.1:0-6415 GCA_964571885.1 uncultured Pirellulales bacterium | reverse complement strand
CAATGATCGAGTCATATAGCCTGAATTGAAAGTCATACAAACCATCCGCGACAAGGTTGGCGTCGAGCAGCCGGCCCTGGTAGGTAAAGGCGGTGCCGACCGGTGCGGCCGCTGTCAGGGACGACACTATCAGAACGAACGTCAAAAATAAAACCTTTACTTTTTTCTCCATAATCCTTTTTCCTTTCTATAAAAACCTGTATTTATTTTACGTTCAATTACCTTGAATTGACGAGGATCATGATCTTTCCTTCGCCGGAGGGCAAAGGTTCCAGGGCCTTTCCGACGATAGCGTGGTTTCTTCTTTGGTTTTCGGCCAGCATGGTTTTGAGCTGCTCGAAATTCTCCGCCTCGGTGACATCCAGTGCGGTCCATTTCATTGCGTAACCCGGCTTTGATGATGTCGTGAGCATGTCCCCTCTTTTGATCGGTCCGTTTTCGTCGGTAACCTTTACCGGCACTCGGCCCGCCAGTGCGAGCATCGCCGCGTTGACATCTTCATACACTTTGCCGGTTTCTTCATCCCGGATCAATTCGGTACCCATTAACAGATGCGGCTGGGTTGAGACGATCCCGACAACCGTTGCGTCATAAGGCGTAGAGGACTTAATGACACTTTCGTCATTGTCGGGATCCGCTACCAGAACATCCCCGGCTTTGGTATTTGCTCCGGTATCGTAGATATACTCTGCCAAGTCGATCGCGTCACCGCTTCGGTAATCGGCATAAAGGCCCCAATAAGATCCTCCGCTGCCGTAGTGATGAAAGTATCCTGAATAGAAATTCCCACTACCTGACCGGGTAACCTGTCCCTTGACAGCGGTCACATCATTGGATCCGGCATTCGATGTTGCTTCTGCAAATACAGCGACATTATCAAACGAGTTGCTGGAGCTGAATGCCGAAACGGCGTATTGTTGACCTACAGCCCGAATACCGGTGTCCCCGCCGTTTGCGAGAATGCTCGTGTTATCTCCTCCCGCCTCGACGGTGCAAACGGCAAAACCTGAATTAGCGTTTCCTTTGACATACAGATCGGAACCCGGATTCGTTGTCCCGATCCCGACATTACCCTGGTTTGTGACCACAAACTCATTGCCACTGTTTCTGATGTTATCGGGATCCACTTCGAACTTGCCGTACGGGGTGTTATTGCCGATGCCGACATCGCCCGCCGCTGTAACGACAAACTCATCGCCGTTATCTTCGACTCCATCGGGATTAACTTCTAAGTGACCGTCCGGATTGGAGTCGCCGATACCGACCTCCCCGGTGTTCTTAATGCGCAACCGTTCGGTGTTCACACTGGTATTGAAAATAATATCGCCGGCCGACGTTCCTGATTCACGAATAATCAGGTTGTCACCTGCCAAAACAGCGCCGTCTTCCAGATTTGACCTTGAAAGCTGAAGAAGGCTCGAATTTGTTGTCGTCGAATTGACACGAATTGTCGCGTTGTCATTGCTGATATGAAGAGGGACCGAAGGGCTTGTCGTTCCGATTCCGATATTGCCTGTCACTGCGGAATACATATCATTTCCGTTAACTGTCCAGTCCGAGTCACTGCTTAGGCCTGTCAAACCGCTGCCGTCACCTACGAATGATGTGGCTTTGACGGTTCCCTCTACTTCTAATTGCTGTGTTGGACTCGACGTTCCGATGCCGACGCCTCCTGAAGCGCGGATCAGGAACTGGTCATTCGCGGTGGAAGCGAAATTCGCATCGGTCGAGTCGGCCCAGACGAACGTTCCGTTGTGATTTGCCTTGGCTTCTCTGCCTGCCGCAAAACTGTAATCGCCGGTCGCCTCGTTTCCAAAACCGCCGGGCACCGTAGCGGTATACCCGCTGGCGATGTTGCTGGTACCGCCGCCGATGGTCCCATATAGTGACGAAGCGGTATTATGGCCGCCGCCGCTGATCGTGGCATACCAGTGACCTGCTTGGTTGCTGTTGCCGCCGCTGACGACCGAGTACTGACCGGACGCGATGTTGCTGATACCGCCGCCGACCGTGGCATATGAATAGTTTTGTCCGCTTTCGCCGGTGGTACTGGTCGTTCCCATGTTAATGTGCGTATCGGTACCGGTGCCGTGCATTGTACTTCCGTCTTTAAGGATGCCGCCTGCCACCGTTAGTTGCGCTGCGGGCGTTTCGGTACCAATACCTATATTTCCATTGCTGTTGTCGATCATGAACATAACATTTCCATAACCGGCATTAGATATACTGAAGTCATTATCCCCTGACATTCCTGTTCCGATGCTCCAGTTAATCCCGCCGTTGGTCAGAAAATCCAGCGTCGACAGCCATGAGCCGCCTGCTCTTTCGATGCTTACATGTGCATGTCCAATTGTTGATTCAACGTGTATGCCTGAATAATTAGCTTTGATATGAAGCGGAGCGTCCGGATCTTCGGTACCGATACCAACATTGCCTTGCGGGATCGCATACATATTGTCACCGGAGACGTCCCAGTCGCCATCGGCCTGAGAGCTGGCCGCGTATCGAGCGTAAGGCGTCGCGGTGATCCTTTGCCTCGGTGTCAGAAGGGTATAGATATTCGGGTCGTTCAGTGTACCCGGGCGGACGCCGATCTCGAGCCAGCGGGCGTCGCCGTTGAAGGCGTTGGCGTCGGTGAAGTTCAATTCCGTGCTGAAATACCCGTCAATAACGTCCAGATCGGAAACGATGACATTGCCGCCGATCTGGTTGCCGTCAATAGCCGAGTCATACAGCCTGAACTGAAAGTCATAGAAACCATCCGCGACAAGGTTGGCGTCGGTCAGCCGGCCTTGGTAGGTAAAGGCCGTGCCCATGGGTTCGGCGAAACCATTAGCCGCCCAGTAAAGAATTACCGCCAGGGATATCATCAACATCATTTTCGTTTTCATTGTTCTGACCTCGAAAAATATTCATTATTTATCTTACCAACAGCCCTGCCAGTTAGAGCCGTCATAGACCATCAATTTGTGTGTCGTGCTGTCCATATACATGTCCCCTTCGGAGGGACTCGACGGAGCGCTTGCCCTCGGCTCTAATCGCATGACGTCGTTGACATGCAGGCTTCTTTGCGGGCTCATTGTCCCTGCGCCTAAGCTGCCGTTCACGGCCACGATGTCATTATCAAATTCTCCGTAAATCAGAGGCGTAGTCGAGTTAGAATTTTCGATGTACAGCAGGTTATCAACGTTATTGGCATCATGTCCGGCCTGATAGCCGATGAAAACATTGTTATTTCCGTTTTGAGTATTAAATCCCGCCTTAAAGCCTATATAGGTGTTGTGCTCATTATTTTTCCCTTTGTAGCCTGTTTTGTATCCCATGCATATATTCTCGTTGCCGTTGTTATTGGAGTATCCCGCATCCTGTCCCACAAAGACGTTGTAGTCGCCGTCTTTACTGTTTTTACCTGCCAGGTTTCCAACGAACACATTATGATGACCTGTGGTATTTTCAAATCCCGTTAAGGAACCAAGAAAGACGTTGCCGTCGCCTTCGGTATTTCTATAGCCCGCCAGGTGTCCGACGAAGGTGCAGCCGTTACCTTTCGTGTTGGCGACGCCTGCATCGCTTCCGATGAAGGTGTTGAAACTGTCTTGATTATTCAGGCCCGCCCGCGAACCGAAGAACGCGTTGTAATTGCCTTTTGTGTTTCCATAGCCGGCGTCATTTCCGACAAAAGTATTTTCTTCACCACCGTTATTGTAACCGGCTCTGTATCCCACAAAGGTGTTGTTGATATCATTACTTTCACTGCTTGAGTAGCCCGCTTCGTACCCCACGAAGGTGTTGTTGGCGGCGTCGGTGTTAGAATATCCGGCATTGCCGCCGAGGAAGGTGTTGCGTTCGCCATCATTGCTATAGCCCGATTCATGACCGACAAAGGTATTGTAGTTGCCCGAGTAATTGCTGAAACCGCTGCTGGCTCCTATAAAGGTATTATAAGAACCGTCCCAGTTGCTCAATCCGGCAAAAAATCCCAGGAAGGTATTGCGGACTCTGAAGCTTTCAGTCTGATTCTTACCTGCCGCCGAATCCATTTCAAATCCACCTGTACCAACCGAGACGTTATCACCTTCGACGGACAGAGCGGACTGGCCTCGTATTCTGTAATCGTTAATGGTATTGATGGCGCCTCGAATATCGAGTTTAGTGACAGGGTAGGGTGTGCCGATACCGATATTGCCCGGAACGTCACAATACATATCGTAACCCATCATGATCCAGTCGTCGTCAGGCGGTGCGGAATCGGCTCTTTCGGCATGCAGTGCGGTCGGCGCTGGTGTGATCTGTTGTCGGGGAGTAAGTTTTGTAAAAATATTCGGGTCGGCAAGTTCGCCGGGACGGATACCGATCTCGAGCCAACGGTCTTCACCGTCGAAATCGTTCGGCCCGTTAAAATCGAGGATCACCGTGAAGTAGCCGTCGATGATATCGAAATCAGGGACATTGATATCCGCACTAACCTGGTTCGTGTCGTTAATGCTGTTGGGATCGTTCCATAGGCTGAACTGAAAATCGTATTGGCCGTCCGCGACGAGGTTGGCGTCGAGCAGCCGGCCCTGGTAGGTAAAACCGTTTTCGACCGGGGCTGCCAAACCTAATCCAGTCCAGGAAACAATGATTGCTGATAACAATGCGAAAAATTTCCTTTTCATTTTTCTGCCCCTAAAAAAGTTTATCATGTTTATATTTACATTTTATTTTCTAAAGCTTTCAGCTTTACCTCGAGTTGTTCTATTTTTTCTTTCATTATTTTATTCTGTTGATTTAGTTTTTCATTCAGTCGTTTGTTTTCCTGGTTGAGTTGTTCGATGTAGATGTGGGCTTTTTCGAGTTCTTCGACGATGCCTTTACGGTGCGCGCCGACCTCGATGATTTCCTGTCCGGTCTCGTCGGTTTGTGCTTTGGGTATGGCCGGCAGATGTTTATTGGTCCACATGTATTCGGCGTGCTGCTCGATCGATTCGAGTTCGTAGTCATTTTCAAAGACATAATCGGCGTGCAGGACTTTTCCCCGCTGATAGATCGGGCCGTTGACATCGAGTAAACCGGCCGGTGTCGGTGTGCCGATGCCGACGCCGTTAACATCGAGAAGGAACCTGTTGCTGGACATCATCACATCAGAAGTATTGATGAGATCAAGATTTTTTGAGGTCAGCTCGACATCGCCGCTATGGTTGATGATAAATTGCGGTGTGCCCGCATCGATTTTGAATTGATCGCCTATTTTGAACGTCGCGTTCGAGCCGACGTTGAAATTCAGGTCGTCACCGACATCCGTCATACAGGTGGCCCCCACATCGGTATAGCCGTTGTTCAGGATATTGAGATAATAATTATGGCCGATGGTATGATATGCATCTTGGCCGGTAATTATGTTAACGTCCTCATTGACATTGACATCCCAGTTGTTCAGCACGTCGAGTTTCCAGTCGCTGCCGATGGTATACATATCACTGCCGCCGATACCGGTGATGCGGTTCGTGCCGACGGTTCGTGTTTCGCCGGTGCCGATGGTGGTCTGCAGGTCCGAATTGATATTCATAATGCTGTCGCTGCTGATGGTTGTGGTTATATTGCGCCCGACGGTAATCTCAGCATCCTGAAAGAAATCAATGGAACCGCTTTTTGAAAAGGTGATCGAATTTCCATCGGGGACAACGACTTGACCGTTGAAGATCACGTCTCCGACGAAATAGCCGGCGTTGCCCGATGGGCCCGCGTAGCCGCTGACTCCGCCGTTAGCGTCACCGATAAGGCCGTAGTTTCCGGTCGGCACATGCAGTCCGAACACGGCGGCCCGGTTTGTCCCTGCCGCGGCCAGACCAAAACCCGTGCCGGTATTGAAAGCGCCGACAAGGGGATCGTCGCTGGCGTTCTGCAGATCGAGCGGGGTATGAACGTACAATGCCTGCGGGGCGGATGTAACTTTTTGCCGTGGTTCGAGAACTGTGTAGGTATTCGGGTCGTTCATGTCACCGGGGCGCACGGAGATCTCGAGCCAGCGAGTATCGCCGTTGAAGGCGTTGACATCGTCCAAAGTCAGCTCGGCGGTGAAGTATCCGTCGAATACATCCAGGTTCGGCGTATTAATGTCACTGCCGATTTGAGAACCGCCGATATTGGCGTCATGAAGACTGAACTGAAAGTCATAGAATCCATCCGCGACAAGGTTGGCGTCGAGCAGCCGGCCCTGATAAGTTATCGTGTAATTGATCGGTGCTGCGAATGTACTTGCCGCCCAGCACAAAACCATTGCCAGTGATGACACTAAAAATTTTTTCATAATCATACTTCTACCCTTAACAAAAGTTATATTTCATTTCTTACCAGCAGGCCCGCCAGGCGGAGCCGTCGTAAACCAGCAGTTTATGCGTCGTACTGTCCATATACATGTCCCCTTCGGAGGGGC
>CAZNET010000149.1:0-6425 GCA_964571885.1 uncultured Pirellulales bacterium | reverse complement strand
TCTAGGTTTAATAAAAGAGTCCGATAGTCAACTTCTTTCAAAGTATAGATTTAGCTTCCACTGAACATAAAACAAAAAGAAAATATAATCACAAAAAAAACATCTTAGCCGGAAATTAGAATCATCGAAGGTCTCTCCTAACCAAAAAGCCTTAACCGGTGTCATTTCTCCTGATACGATAGATCCGCATGGCAATACGAATATCCTTAAGAGATAATAGCATAAAAAATCCTAAAAAAAGGAGGTATGCTATGTGGTATGCGGGAGTTGATTTGGGCTGGAAATCTTCGGTCATTACTTTAATTTCAGATGATGGCCTCAAAGTATTACCAAAGAGATTTTTGAATCAAAATCCGTCAGCGATCGCTCATTTTTTATCGAGGCATAAACCATTCAAAGCTGTGATTAAAGCTACAGGTAAGCTTTGTCCCAGTCTTTCCAGACAGGCTCAAAGCCTGCTTTTTTTATCATAGCGGCAACTTGAGTGGGACTCCGATTATCATTGACCTCAAATTGCTTGACCGCTTCATAAGGATTTGAATATCCACCTGGATTCGTTTTGCTGCCGGCACTTAATTTCGTTATTCCGAGCCTGATCAAATGGTCTCTCAATTCTGCCCTTTCGCGAGTTGACAAAACCAGCCCTGCATCGGCAAAACACAACCGAAGTGCCAGTATCATCTGCACAAGGTTCTTGTCGCTTAACAAATGCTTCAACTGTAGATTGTCAATTTTATAAGCAGGTCTAAGCCTTGGGAAAGAAAATGAAATGTGTGATTGCCAATAGCGTTTAATTAAATAATGAGCATGTTCTGCAAGGGCCAGTGTTTCTATCCGCCAATTTGTCAAACCTAAAAGGGATCCCAGACCGATTTCCCGCATTCCAGCATATGCAAACCTGTCAGAAGCGTATAACCTATTTTTATAGTCAGACTTGGGACCTGCAGGGTGATAATAGCTGTAGGCCTTACGGTTGTATGTTTCCTGATACAACGTAACTCCCTCAATACCTACATTAAAAAGTTGGACATATCCAGCAGTGCTCATAGGATAAATTTCTACAGAAACGGAGCTAAATTTATCCCGCAGTTTTTCAGCAAGTTTTGTAAGATAATTTATACTGATAAACTCTCGGTCTTCACTGCTGACCAGCAATATATCTTTGAAGCCTTCAGAAGCAATTACTTCGGCTTCCTTCAGAGCTTGGGCGACGGTCAATCTTGTCCGCTGAAATTTGTTATCCTTATTGAAACCGCAATATCGGCAGCTGTTTGAGCAGTAATTGGATAGATACAGCGGGGCGTATAACCTGATAGTTCTTCCAAATCGTTGAATGGTAAGCCGATGAGCCAATTGTGCCATTTCTTCGAGGTAATTTTCTGCAGCTGGTGAAATAAGAGTTAAAACCTTTTTAAGATTGTATGTACTTATCGGTTCAGATAGCGCTTTTTCAACATCGCTTGAGGTAATCGCCTCTAATCTTTCCTGCCACATTTGGCTATCACCATCAAGTGCTTTTTCTGCGAGAATCGTTTTTATATCTGTAGTGGTTTTTTTATTCATCTCTTAGAAAACCTGTAAGTGGGCTGGATGCAGTTGCTTTTTTGACCGCTGTTCGCGGACCGGATTCGAAAGCCATTCGTCCGGCTTTGACTGCTAACTTAAATGCCTCCGCCATTGCAGGCGGTTTATCCGCTGTGGCGATGGCGGTATTGACTAAAATAGCATCGGATCCCATTTCCATTGCCTCGGCTGCGTGCGATGGCAGGCCCAGTCCCGCGTCGACTACTACAGGGATATTGGCCTGTTCGATTATGATTTCCAGGGCAGCGCGCATTTTCAGTCCTTGGTTTGAGCCGATAGGGCTTGCAAGCGGCATGACCGTTGCGGTGCCAACATCTTCGAGCTTCTTGGCCAGTACCGAATCTGCATTGATGTACGGCAATACCACAAAGTTATCTTTTACCAGAATTTCTGCTGCTTTAAGTGTTTCTACCGGATCGGGCAACAGATAATAAGGATCAGGTGTAACTTCAAGCTTAATCCATTCGATACCAGTGGCTGCTCTGGAGAGTTTAGCTAGGCGAACGGCTTCGCTCGCATCACGGGCTCCAGAGGTGTTTGCCAACAGTAAATACTTTTTGCGATCAATTGCACTGAGCATATCGTCGTTTTCATTGCCAATATCCACCCTGCGGAGTGCGACTGTAACAATTTCTGTGGCGGATTTCTCAATGGCCTCAACCATCAGCTTGCATGATGCAAACTTGCCGGTACCAATCAGCAAACGGGAATTAAATTGTCTATTTGCAATTATTAACTTGTCCATCTATTCAACCTCCTCCGACAAAGCGGATCAGTTCTATATTCTGACCGCAAACTAAGGGTGTTTTAGAAAAATTCTCTTTGCCAATGATTTTACCATCAATCTCAGCTACAACCGTAGTTGCATTTATCTTCAGTTCTGCCAGTAATTCCGACAAAGTGTGCGGCAATCCGTCCGGAAATTGTTTTTCTGCACCATTTATTTTTAATATTTCCATTTTCAACTTGGATAAAGACAAAAAGCACTCCTGCGAATGGAGTGCCTCAAATTATTTTTTGAGCCTCCCTTCGCAGGTTCTAACCTGATCAGGTTCATAGGGTCATCCCGATTCATAGGGATTTCTCAGTTGCTAACGTATGAAACAGAATCAAGCTCAAGTTAACTACAGTTTTACTTTTCGGTCTTTTGTAAGTAATTCGTTGAGCGAGCCTGAGCGAAAACCCTGTAAATCTACTGTTACGTACTTAAAACCGAGGGTTTTTAATTTTTCAACTATCTTTGAGCGAGTAGGTTCGGTGGTGACTTTTTCCAACTCTTCGGGCTTAACCTCGATTCGAGCAATTTCATCATGATGACGTAGACGAAATTCAATAAAGCCCAGTTTTCTTAAGAAATCTTCGGCCTGCTCAACCTGCTTTAATCTTTGCTCTGTGACTTCCAGGCCGTAGATGATCCTGGATGCAAGGCAGGGTGAGGCAGGAACATCCGCGGTGGCCAGACCGAGTATTTTGCTCATTTTCCGGATATCTGCTTTGTTCATTTCCGCTTCCATTAAAGGAGAGTGGACACCCTGAATTTCAGCGGCTTTATTGCCCGGTCGGAAATCGTCTATATCGTCGAAATTACAGCCGCAAATAATATTGTCAATATCTTTGGCTTGGCTAATGCCCCGCAAAGTCGAATAAAGATGCGATTTGCAATGAAAGCATCTATCGGGATTATTGGCTGAATACTTGCTATCGAGGACTTCATTTATCTGAACTTCTTCAAGGTTTACACCGATTTTATCAGCGTTTTTCAAAGCCTGTTTATATTGGGATTTGGCTAAAGATGGACTAATGCCGATGCAGGCCAGCACATTTTCAGGGCCGAGGGTTTCAACAGCCACCTTTAACAAAAAAGTACTATCGACACCGCCGGAATAGGCGACAACCACTCTTTGCAGGTCATTCAGTATCTGTCTGAGCATGTTGTATTTTTCTTGAACTGTCATATTTAGGTCCTATTTTTTGCTGGTAAGATAGATCACTTGTTCGGCAATCAGGTTAAGTGCGTATCTTATCGAGCTAAAGCGATTTTTAACCACTGGAATCTTCTTTTCTATTTTGATCGAAAGTTTTTTTGAGAATTTCTCGAAATCCTTTATGGAAAGACAGTGTATGTTAGGCGTGCTGTACCATTCGAAAGGCAATTGTTTCGTTAATGGGGCACGACCGCCGAAAAATAACTGTATCCTGCATCTCCAGTGAGCGAAATTGGGAAAACTGACGATCACATGCCTGCCAATTCGCAGTAATTCCTTTAGGACTTTTTCCGGATTTTTAAGTGTTTGCAAGGTTTGGGAAAGTATCACATAATCATAATTTTTATCCGTATAGCCCCAAAGTCCCTGCTCGATGTCATGCTGTATAATAGAAATACCTCTTTTCACGCAAGCAAGCACAAGTTCCTGGTCACGTTCAATGCCTTCTCCTTTGATGTTTTTATCCGCCATCAATTTGTCGAGCAGCTGACCGTCTCCGCAGCCGACATCCAAGACAGAACTGTCGGCTTCTATCAATGATTCGATTACTTTATAATCGATTCTGCAGAGGTTGGGTTTTTCAGCTCTTACATTTTTTTTATATTTATTTTTCCGGCTGGGTCGATGCGTTGCTGATAAAAAAACGGATATAAAAGAACCAAGCAGACCTGGTTCGAGCAAAAATGCGTCATGGCCGTAAGGCGAAGCAATATCGCAGTAGCTGACGTCTTTACCTCCGGAGGTGAGAGCCTTTACCATATCCAGGGACTGTGCGGGTGTAAAAAGCCAGTCGCTCGCGAAACTTATAATCAGGAATCTGCATTTTGTTTTCGCAAAAGCCTTTTCCAATGAACCATAATCTTTTTTCAAGTCGAAATAATCCGCCGCCTTGGTTATATAAAGATAACTGTTGGCGTCGAACCTTCCTACAAAGCTTTGTCCCTGATGATCGAGGTAAGTTTCGACCGAAAACTCCGAGTTGAAATCATAACTGTAACCTTGAGCGTTCCTGAGTTGTCGCCCGAATTTTTCACGCATGCTTTTCTCTGACAAATACGTTATATGTCCTATCATTCTGGCGATACTTAAACCTCTGTCGGGTTTTTTGTGAGCCGTATATCTGCCGTTGATAAAATTAGGGTCGGCTATAATCGCATTCCTTCCCACCGCGTCAAAGGCAATCGACTGGGCTCCAAGATGGGTGGTTGTCGCAATCGGTATAGCGGCTTTTACGAAATCAGGATAGTCAATTGCCCACTGAAGAACCTGCATACCTCCTACTGAACCACCAATTACAGCCAAAAGCTGCTTTACGCCAAACTTGTTAAGTAGTAACTTCTGAACTTTGACCATATCGGCTATTGTGATAATCGGGAAATTCAATCCATAGGGTTTGCCGGTTGCCGGATTAATTGAACCCGGCCCCGTTGTTCCACTGCAACCGCCTAAAAAATTTGAACATATAACAAAATATTTATCAGTATCTATAGCTTTTCCGGGACCTACCATGATGTCCCACCACCCTGGTTTTTTGTCATCGAACCTGTTTTTGCCGGCCACATGAGCATTCCCGCTTAAGGCATGGCAGATAAGTATCACGTTGTCGCCCGCTTCGTTTATTTGACCGTATGTCTCATATGCAACGTCAATAGGTCCCAATGTTTTGCCGCAATCCAATTCCAGAAGCTGATCAGGCTCGGCTAACTGGACAGTCTTGGTTTGTACGATACCAACAGAATTTTTCTCAATTTTTGCCATTATCTTATATGCGATAATACAAAGCCTTGCTTTTCCTTGCTCTGTCAATAAGGCTTTGTAATGTTATGGACCGCAAAAGATCCATAACTGTATTTTGGACATCTGTCCATAGTGTCTTGGCAATACAGTCAGCAGACCTTGTGCAATAGCTGCTATCACCAACACAATCGGTCGTAATAACAGGTCCTTCCAGGCAGTTGAAGCAGTCGCTAATTTTTATTTCGTTGGGGCTTTTGGCAAGAACATATCCGCCGTTTGGTCCCCTAACACTTCTGACAATTCCTGTTGATTTTAGTACTGCCATCAGTTGTTCAAGATATTTGACAGAAATCTCTTGGTGTTCAGCGATAGCCTTAAGCTGTAATGGTCCCTTACCATAATTTTCAGCGAGCTCTAATATCGCCCGCACGCCGTATCTGGTTCGAGTCGAAAGTTTCATAACAAGTCTCCTATTATTCCTATGGTATATGAAGGTTAATATACGAATTTCTCGAGTTTTGTCGCAAAAAAAATGCTGAAAATTGGGCTATTTTCAAAGAATTTAAAAATTTTTAAGAATTTTTGGAAAATTATTGTTGACAAGATGCTACTTTATGCATATACTCATATTCCGATGATATTACTGATATATGAGGCAAAATGAAAATATCTAAAAAATGTCAATATGCTCTGAAAGCCGTTTTTGAGCTTGCTTGGCGAGATCAGCATGAGCCGCTCGGGACACAGAAAATTGCAGAAGCTCAGCATATATCGCCGCGCTTTATGGAAATTATTCTCAACGAACTAAAACATGGTGGTTTTGTTGAAGCCAGACGCGGCAATGAAGGCGGATATATGTTAGCTCGTGATGCACGAGATCTAATAGTAACGGAGATTATCGAGTACATTGAGGGGCCTATTATATTAGTGCAAAATGGAAATGAAGATGACACAACATCAGCAGGAAATCAGGCTTTTGCAGAATTTTGGCAAGAGGCAAATAATGCGATTCAAGAGGTTTGCGATAAGAGAACCTTTGCTGATCTTGTTGAAATTGAACGAGCTAAAAGAGACAAATATGCGTTAAATTACAGTATTTAAGGGATAATAAAAGAATAC
>CAZNET010000148.1:0-6507 GCA_964571885.1 uncultured Pirellulales bacterium | reverse complement strand
ACGGGGGTATGATCACTCGGTCTTTGCTTATGCCGCGGAACAATATCGATGATACATGAACCGCATTTGTCGGCAAGCGGTTTTGTCGCCATGATGTGATCCAGCCGCCAGCCTCTGTTTCGTCTTAGCGCCCCCCTCATCCGATAATCCCAGAATGAATACCGATTTGACTCATCGCAATGTTTTCTGAACACATCGACAAATCCCCACGCCATGACCTTTTGCAAAGCTTTATGCACCTCGGGATGAAAACAGACATGACCGAGGAGCCCTTCGGGGTCATAAACATCACGCGCATCGGGAGCAATATTCAAATCACCGACCCACACCAACAGATCGTCGGGTGTAAAATGTTTTGCGAAGTAATTTCGCAAACGGGAAAACCACCTCAGTTTATAATCGAATTTTTCAGATTCCGGCAGGTAGCCCTGGGGGACATACGTATTAACGATAGAAATGCCGTTAAGCTCGACTTTGATCAGGCGAGGCTCATCTTTTGGTTCGTCGTCAAAACCATACGCGACATTTTTAATAGCTTTTTTGCTGAATATCGCTACGCCGTTATAGCTTTTCTGTCCCCTGAACACATAATGCCATCCGCGGTTATCAAATTCCGCCGCTGGAAAATCCTTATCCTGTACCTTTGTTTCCTGGATACATAAAACATCGGTATTATCATGATCAAGCCAATCGAGGACGATTCCCAGACGGGCTCGAAGCGAATTAACATTAAACGTGGTGATTTTCATTTTTCCTACGCCAATTTTCTCCTTGCTTCAGTCATCAAATGGGCGATTGGCATTTTCTGAGGACACCGCGCCTCTGCAACAGCGTAATCTGTTACCATCAATCTGTTTCTGATATCCAAAGGCAACTGAGCGAACAGGTTTTTCGCCTGGACTGGATCGCCGTAACTGTTGTAATACATCAAGTACCGCATGATGTCACTGACATAAGGATTGCCCGTTGCTTTTCCACAGATATCCGCACAACCCGCGCAATAACCGCTGCAGGTAGCAAAAGCATACGCTTTCAACACATCCATGTCATTTTGTGTCAGTTTTGTTTTATCGAGAACCGCTGAGGCATTAGCGGTTAAAACGGCAGTATTTTCCATCCTGACACAGGCGGCGCTGATTCGTTTATCTTGGAGAACCGCCTTGGTCTTAGCCTGACCGGCCGTATAGCCTTTCTGTATGAAATGATCGGTTAGTTCCTTATCTTTTTCGCTTTCGATGGATTGGCCCATCCCCTGGGTTTTCATCGCGACAAGACCGATGCCGGCTCGATGGCACGCATCGATTGCTTTTTGCAGTTTTGGATTCTGCATCTGTCTGAAATTATACGCGAACATGATCGCGTCGATCCAGGCCATCGAAGACGCGGCCTCAAGACACGGCACCATACTGCTGTGCGTTGTAAAACCAAACAGGCGAATAAGCCCCCGCTGCTTCGCTTTGAGAGACCATTTCTTCAAATCTTCGGTCAAAGCTCTGGGGGAATTAACGATATAGGCACCGACAAAAAAATCGATGTAATCGGTATTCAGGCGCTTCAGTGACTGCTGAAGGAGTCTTTCTACATCCTCGACCGATTTGGCATGAGCGGCCTTTGTGACAATAAAAACATCTTTTCTTCGCTTGGGATTCCTTTCAAGAAATTTACCGATCCCCAGCTCACTGTTGCCCCCGCCCGACACACTCGATGTATCCCAATAGTTCACTCCCCATTTTAGAGACTGTTCGAGCATGTTTTGATTTTCTACCATGTTATAGGCGGCTCCAAGTGCCAAAACAGGAATTTCAATGTCACTTTTTCCCAGTTTTCGCTTTGGAATCTGAGGATATTGGTTTTGTTTTTCAGCTCGCTTAGATTGACCTGCCTGAATAACGCCTGATAATGATCCTAATCCTAACGCGCCGGCCGCTCTTAAAAAGTCACGTCGTTCAATTTTGTTTTTTTTCATTTTTCATCCCCTTCAAAAAAACATTGCTGAATGATCATGCTAATTTCTGTGAGGCTTCATGCATCAATCTTGCGATTGGCATTCTCTGGGGACATTTTGCCTCGGCAAGGGAATAATCGGCCTTAAGTAAACCATGCCTTACTTTCGAGGGTATTTGAGCAAAAAGCTTTCTGGCTTTTTCTCTGTCACCGTAGCTGTTATAGTACATCAGATACCGCATGATCTCGCTGATATACTGATTGTCAGGTGTTGCTTTTTCACATATCTCGGCACACCCCGCGCAGTAACCGCTGCAGGTAGCCTGGGCGTAATTTTCCAAAGCGTCTTTATCGTCCTGTGCCAATTTTGTTTTGTCCAGAACCGCCGCGGCATTCTCCGTGATGTACTTGAGATTGTTCATAGTGACACATGATGTACTGATTCGTTCATCTTCCAGCGATACTTTAATGCCTGCCTGAGCTACGGTATAGCCTTTATTCAGAAAACGTGACATGATTTTCTTGTCCTCATCGGTTTCGACTTTCTCTCTGTCGGTTCGCTGAGCCGTCACTTTCATGGCGACTAAACCGATCCCCGCTTTATGACAGGCGTCAATAGCCCTTTTCATCTCGTCGTTCTGCATAATCCGAAAATTATACGTTGTCATGATCGCATCGATCCAGTCACACTGTGCGGCCGCCTGCATACATGCTTCCATATTTTTGTGAGTACTGAAACCCGCGAAACGAATTAATTTCCTTTTCTTTGCACTTTCGATCCATTTTTTCAAATCGTCGGTCAATTCTTCCGGGCGTGACATACCATGAACCGCGTAATACAAGTCCACATAGTCAGTATTCATCCTTTCTAAAGATCTTTGAAGCCTTGCCTCCATTTTCTCCGGATCCGGACGGCCTCTTGTTTTACCGCCGGATGCTTTCGTTACGATAAATAAGTTTTTGCGTACATCGGGATTTCTCTGTAAAAATTTGCCGATACCCAGTTCGCTGTTGCCGCCGGCATAACCCGCTGCGGTATCCCAGTAATTAATGCCCCATTTCAGTGTATTTCTCAAAATAATCTGATTTTCAACCAAATCAAACATGCCGCCAAAATTAAGAATGGGAACATCAACTCCCGTTTTCCCGAATTTACGTCTTGGTACCTGAGGAAATTCAGATTGGTTTTGCGTGTTAGATTCTGCCATCGCCTGTGAAGATGCCACAAATGGAGTAATCCCTGCTACTGACGCGGATTTCAGGAAATTACGGCGATTGATTTTGTTCTTTTCAATAGACATGATTGCGACCCCTTTACAAGAATATTTAAATATTAACTTTCCATAAGTAGTTTCATACGGCCAAACATTCATGGCAGTTCAATATTTCCATTAAAAATCGATGAAATTAAAGAATCGGGGTTTTATTTGAATTCGCCGATACCGTCTTTTTTCATTCCCGGCTGATCTGCGATCTCTTGAATAACGCGATCTGAAGACGTGTCGTTTTGGTGCGGCACAGAGTCCGGTGAAATTTCAGTAAACTCTTTATCGATGACAGAAATCGTTTCTGTAATTTCCAGAAGGCTGATCAGAAAACTCAAGGTACTTTCGGCACCCTGATTCAGATTAACACCGCTTGCCATCAAACCGTCATGACATCCTTTTGTCTTAAAATCATAAACCGGGATACCAAGGTCGTTCTCTCCTAAAAACCAGTTAAAAGCCTTTTGCTGAATTTTCAGGTATTCGATATCACCTGTGGCATTATAGGCTGCCCGAAGCATCAACACTGTACTGACCGCTTCCAGGGCCTGTTGATCAAATTTCGCTTTTTCCCGCCCGTGTCTATACCAGCCGTTACATCCTATAAAACTGAAATGATTTCCATCAAACGTGTTATCAAGCAAAAACTCACAGGTCTTTTTGGCAACCTTCAAATATTTATCATCTACGACCAGACCGGCCACAAAGAGGCTGTGGGGCAATACCGCATTTTCATAGGCCAAGATATCTTCAAACCAGCACCAGTCGGATTTGTTATTTGCTTCGTACATCGAAACAATGTCCTCGGCGGCCATGGCAAGATGCCGTTTAATGTCACTGGCACCGGGAAATTGCTCGAGATAATCTGCCAGACCTAAAATACAATAAGCCTTTCCCCGCATCGACTGTTTCTCGATCAGCGGGACCGACCGGTCAAAACAATCTTTAATGATTGATAAATAGGCCATTAAAGGCGGATTGGCGATCACATTGCCGAAAGCCCAGAGACTCCTGCCGAATGCATCATGGGCGGGTTCATTAGCCATCCATGACCGGTTAAAATGCATGAAATTACGAATAAGACCATCCTCGTCCTGAGAATCCAGAACAAATGACAGATAAAGATCGAACAGTTTTAGGGCCTGTTTTTCCGGATATTGTTGATAATACTTATTAAGCAAAATAACCGCGCGGGCATTATCATCGGTGCAATAGCCGTATCTGCGGTCCGGTAGTGTATATTTTGCATGCTGGAACAAACCGGTGTCATCGGTCAATCGAACCAGATGTTCCAAGGAAGGCTCGGGAATTTCGGTTTTCGGAACGGGTCTTGGAGCAACTTGCCGGGTTTTCTGATCCATCTTGACAAGAATTTGTTCCGAGTAAAATAATTTGGAATATATTTCACCGATTTTGGGCCACGTTCTCGATCTGCCGTAATCATAAGCATTTCTTCTTAAATTATAGAAAAGCCTCTCATCGGCTAAAATTTCATTTATCGCATTTGCTAACTGTTTATAATCACCGAATCTTACCAATTTGCCCCGGCCCTCGGCCAGTAGTTCCATGGCCGCCCAATAGGGCGTTGAAACAACCGCCTTGCCCGCTCCGACCGCGAAAGAAAGGGTTCCGCTGGTCAATTGCTCGCGATTCAGATAAGGGGTAACATAAATGTCCGCAGCACACAAAAAATTATGGAGCTCTTCGTCGTTTACAAAGCGATTATGAAAGATAACATGTTTCTGAAGACCCAGTTCGTTTACCATTCTCTGCAGCTTGAAACGGTACGATTCGCCCTCGTAACTAATTACGGAAGGATGCGTCATCCCTAAAATGACATACAAAACAGAAGGATTGGCTTTGACAATGGCGGGCAACGCTTTCAGTATGACCTCAATGCCTTTATTTTTACTGAGTAAACCAAAAGTCAATATGATCTTTCGTCCTTCCATATTGAATTTATGTTTGTAATAATTGTTATCCACAAAAGGAAGGTCAGGTATTCCATGCGGGATAAGCTTTATTTTATCAGCATCGACACCGTAATTATTTTCAAGCATGCCGACCCCGCGTTCGTTCATCGTGATTACCTGATCAGATGCTCTGCACACATCGACCATCGATTTTTGATGTTCATTATCAGGTTCGTTAAGTACCGTGTGAACCGTTGTGATAACAGGAGATTTCAATCTTTCGAGTAATAAGGTCAGATAGGACCCCGCAACGCCCCCAAATAATCCGAATTCATGCTGAACGGAAACAAGATCGACATGGCTGAAATTAATGTAATCGGCGGCGCAGATATAATCATTTTTTACATTTTTTCGTATTTCGAATTTTACAGGTTCTCCATATCTCGTCTCGTTGTCGCCGCGCATTGCGACCACAAGAGGTTCAAAATTATCCCCGCAGGCCAAACCAATGTTTTTAATCAGATCAGAACAAAAAGTCGCGATGCCGCACTTTACGGGCAAATAAGAGGATATGAAAGCAACTTTTCTTTTTGGACTTTTAGTCATCCGTAACTACCATTATATCAATCCGCCATTTCACTTATACATTCTATGATAAATCCTCAATATGTCAACAATTTTGAAATTATTATATTAGCAGGAAAAAATAATAAAAATTAGCGAAAAATAGTATCGATAAAAATTTTTTGTTTTGATAGAAACATTTCTTGACTTTTACGTATAAATTACTACTATTACAGTAGGATTTATAGGAGATATTAAAATGAAACTATCAACAAGAACAAGATATGGTATCAGAGCAATTTTAGAACTGGCCAACCATTACGGTCAGGGTCCGTTGCAGATAAAAATTATCGCGCAACGACAGGACATTTCGATTAAATACCTCGAACAACTTATGTCCATTTTGAAATCAGGTGGCTTTATTCGCAGTATTCGCGGATCAAAAGGCGGCTATCTGCTCGCAGAACCTCCTGAAAAAATCGTTTTGAGGGATATTTTCAATTGCCTCGAAGGCCCGATCACGACCACTGAATGCGTCGATGATCAGAACACCTGCGCCAAAGCCGCTGATTGTGTTACAAGGGAAGTTTGGGGACAGGTTCAGGAGGCGATCCAGAAAATACTTGGATCGATCACTCTCGAAGATCTGGCAAACAGGGCCAAGGAAAAATCAAACATCAGTTACCATATTTAGGAAAAATTCTATGAGTGCTATTTACGAAAATATCACTGCAACGGTAGGCTTTACGCCTTTAGTGAAAATGACGGGACGGGCCGACGACTGGCTCGTCCTCGGGCCCTTGCCGCGCGAAGGCGCCGAG
>CAZNET010000147.1:0-6576 GCA_964571885.1 uncultured Pirellulales bacterium | reverse complement strand
CAGTGCCCCGTCAATGCGTTTGAACAACGCCTGATAATCATGGTTCCAGGTCCAATACATATTTCTTGCAATCAAATCGAGATCTCTCAGCGGCTCAGGCAAAGACGGCAATACGGTAAAACTGCGAATTTTCGGCATAACCCATACTCCAAAAGACTAATCATAAACTCTAAATTGCATTGTTTTCATATCATTTTATGTCGGCCTTTTTCTCCCCGAGCTTAAGAGCAAAAAAGAGGCTATTGTTAATTTAACACCTGCACGTACAAATGACACAAAAACAGCATAAGGTTATATTTCATAATACTTTACAAAATTTCTAAAAGTGGCTTTTTGCCTATTTTCACTTTTACATCAAATCCCTTTTAAGCTATCGTTTATAATATGGGACCGAAGATGATGTTCAGTTAAAATTTTTCATAAAATAATTTTCGATTTTTTTGATTTTTGGCCGCTTATGAGGATTGATGATTTGATTTATATAGGACCCTCGCAATATCTCGATGACATAAAACAGCGTTTGAAATGACCCGGTATTTCACTCAATAGGCAGTAAAGAACCACGGTTTGGATTGCCTCTCTGAACTACTTGTAATCGACTTCCTTTACCCTATAGCTGGCGGTACCCAAGTTAAATGTGTCCCTGATCTCGCCCGGAGATTTTGATGTGTTCAATGTGACAACAGGTAAAAACTTAAGTGGCTGTCGTTTCTTGATAAGTTTCAAAAAATCGATGCCATTCATCTTCGGCATATTCACATCTAAAAGAATAATACGGTGCCATTTGTTTTAATTTGAAAGATACTCAAAGCCTTCCTTGCCGTCACTACAATGGATCATTAGATGGGTGACCTTCAAATCCTTAAAAGCATGTTTAACGGTCAGTGAATCAATGCTGACGTCTTCAACCAGTAATATTGGCTTTCCTTTCTGCAATTTAAACCCCTGAATATCTGAATTTATTGATTTTATCACGAGATTAAATGTGTGACTTTGGCAAAAAAAACGAATCATAAGTTTTCATTCTCATATATTCTGATTTGTTTTATCTGAAGTAGTTCAATCAGGATTGGCCGATAAAAAACCGCCGATAATTATTATAATTTCAAAAATAAGTTTTCCAATAAAATCCATAGCAGAAGCATTAAAAACTTATTTTCAAACGCTTGCGCTATCACAGAATACTGTTTTTCGGATATTATAAAAAGCTAAAATATTTGCCAAAAAAACGTTATTCGTGTATAATATTCATATAGGATTCAAATCATAATCGGGAGCATTTTATGACTGGACAATATAATGCCACTGAAAAGGTGTATCAAACCGAAAATATGGGAAGGCTGAGTATTATCGACATGCTGGCTTACTTCCAGGAAAAAGGAGCAATGCGTGTTTCTGATCTGCATATCAAGGTCGGCGCTCCGCCTACCTACCGAATTGACGGAGACCTTGCCAAACTCAAAGGTGAGATGGTCAACGAGGTCCTTGCCAGACAATTGATTTATCCGCTTCTCAATGAAAAGAAAAAAGAAGACTTCCAAGCCGGTCATACCGTTGACGCTTCTTACCGTTACGGCGATCTGCAGTTTCGTATCAATGTCTTTAAGGAAAATGACGGTATCTGTGCGGCAATCCGCGCACTGTCGCTGGACATCCCGCCCGTCACTCAGATCGGTTTTCCAAATACCGTCTGGAAAGATATCATCAACAGCAGACACGGCCTGATCCTTGTCACCGGCATTACCGGCGCAGGCAAATCGACAACGATCGCGTCACTGATCCATGAAATAACCCAAAAACACGCCTGCAGAATCATCACCATCGAAGATCCTATCGAGTACATCTTTCGCCAGGAACGTTCGATCATCTCACAGCGCGAGATCGGAAGAGATGTCGAATCTTTCGTAGACGGCCTGAAGTGTATGATGCGGGAAGATCCCGATGTCATCTTCGTCGGTGAAATGCGCGATCCCGAAACGATCGCGATGACACTGATGGCCGCAGAAACCGGGCACCTGGTCTTTTCCACGCTGCATACACGTGACAGCATCGGAACCATCACACGCATCCTCGATTATTTCCCTGAAGGCAGGCAACAGGAAGTCCGCAACCAGTTGTCACTGGGATTGCGGTATATCATCAGCCAGAAACTGGTGCCGAAAAAAGACGGCACAGGCAGAGTAATCGCTATGGAAGTACTCAATAATAATTATGCCTGCGCGAACCTGATTCGCACCGGCAAGATCGAACAGATGTATTCACAGCTCCAGACCAAGACCCGTGACATCCCAGCGGAGAAAATGATCACGATGGAAAGTCACCTGGCCCGGCTGGTCAGAGCCGGTACCATCGACGAAAACGAAGCCAAACGCGGGGCCAACAACCTCGGCTGTTTTCTTGACTGCCTTAAAAGACTATAATGAAAAAATATTTTATCTGGTCATCAATGAAATAAAGGCTTTGAACGATATTTTCCTGATTCACAAAACAGCCGTTCATGGCTGCATTTAATATATCATCCGAAACGGTTGAATCGATCTATGAAACGGTTAAGGTGAGATTGAAGGGCCCAAAACCGGTCAAATAGACAGATTGAGCGTCGAGCTTGGGTAGGGCTCCGCGGAGCTGTGTCCATTGATGTGCGACGTGCCCGGGACCAAAGCGGATCGTGTCACCTTGGTAACGATACTTACCGAAGCCTTTTTTGAGAAGGTAACCATCCTTGACATCTTTTAAACTGGTGACACCTTCGAGTTCCCCTCCGTGACGAAATCCAAGCTCGAGGGTCAACGGAACGGCATCGGGATTTTCAACATTGATCTCGATCATGAACCGGCCATTCGATTCGGTGATCTTTACCGCATATCGCAGATGCTGAATGTTGGTCTGTTCTCTCGAACCATGGTCCATTTTGTACCAGTCGCCGTCTTCACGAATATGCTCGGAATCGATCGGCTGATAGTATCCCTGTTTCAAATGTTGGGTCAATACGTACGTTCCTTCTTCTATTTTTAATTCGTCGGCCTTGAACTGGCCCTTGCCGAAAAACGCGGAAGCGATTCGCAGCCCGACCAGAGTAGCCGAGCCTTTATGGAACGAAAAGAAAACCGGATTCTCCGCCAGAATCGTCGCGCTGACATTTTCCCTGCGAATACGAACCAGCTCCGAATGCGAAAAATACTTAGCATAATCCGAAGGCACCGCCCCGCCGGCCGGCAGTTGCCTTCGCAGCAAAGGCTGTTCGAGAAAATAAACAAGCGTACGGTAAAAACGGTTGCCGAGATAGGATCTGCCGTGCGAGCTTTGCATAATTTTTAGATGATCAAGGTTTTCGATGAACCGTGTCATCGCGGCGAACTGCTTGTTGTTATCGTGAATCGCCATGTAGCGGTAACTGTAATAATACGGCGCGATGGTGGTCACAATGTCACTGTCCCAGCGATGCGACGCCGTGGTGACAGCCTCGCCGTCGGGATGGACATAATACATAGTCATGTCAAGGTTCCGCCGTGCAGGTTCATACAGCTCAGGTCGATCGAGCAGCCGGGCCATGGTGATGAAACTGTGGTTACAGATGATCGAATAGCTGCCGACACTTTTTTCCGAATACTGGCCGTCCGGGTCCATGTCGATATTCTCAGCGAGCCAGCGGTCGATACGCTCGATATATTTCGGATCGGGAAATAAGCTGTTGATCCTTGCCAGCGCCCTGCAGATCACCCATCGATGATTTGGCGTATGAACACCGCCGATCGTCATCGCTTCACCTGCCTTGACAATAAACGTTTTCAAGTCCTGTTTCAATGGTGCCAACTCGTTGTCGTCACTTCGATTCAGGACGGTATAAGCGGCACACAACGGCTCCAGCACAAAAGCAGTATCGGGCGTCGAATGGAAATTGGTACTGGGCAGGTCCACTGTTCCGTCAGAATACTGAACGTTCAAGAGATAACCGGCCACTCTCTCCATGCTTTTTAGCAGCTTCGAAGAATGATGATATCGGGATTGCGGCGCAGAATAAGCACAGGTCAAATACATGATAAAATCCGCAGCGCTGCCCGGCTTGTAGATACCGTGACTATCTTTTATCCCGCCGAACCAGCGATGCTTCCTATCGCCCTGCTGTCTTTTGAGTAAAGCGGATATCTGCAGGTCATTGGCCTTAACCAGTTGAAGGTAAATTTCAGGTTCAACACCGGTCGGCTCTTTTGCCACGGTCGAATCATTCATGAAAGAAGTCGTCAGTGCCGTCGATGCGGATAGTTTGATAAAATCCCGTCGTTTCATCGATTCTTTTTCCTATCTGTTGTTTTCGATAAATTTCTGAATCCGGCGGACATCATAGCGGTGCATTCTCGATGAGTCACCGCCTTTGTAGGCGGTATCGGCTTCGGTGAAATTGTCCTTGCTGATGGAGTTTTTCCCCTGCGAAAGAACACCTTCATTCAGGCAGTAATTGATATTATTGTCGGTGATCACATTGTTCATGCAGGTCGATTCTTCGTAGATGCCGTATTTCAACGGCAGGTTCGAGCCCCAGTTGAAGACCGCGTTGTTACCGACGGTCAGCCCCCTGCTTTTACCGCTGATATGGATACCGTTTCTGCTTCGCTTTGAAAAATCGAGATCCTTCGGCGTCTCCAATGAGTAGGACCAGTTCTGACGCGCCTTTTCATCAACAATATTGATATGACCGGTGTCGATCACATTGTTGCCTGTGATCGTCCCCCAGGTGACATTGTTCAGGACGATACCATGGCCATCGTGCCAGCAGAAAATATTGCCGGTGATATTGATCTCATCGGAATCCGCAACAACCACCGCATCGTCCTGGATCTGAAATGTCCTGCAGCCGCTGACCATGACGCTGTTGGAATTGGTGTGTATATAGAAGCCATGGCTTTTGCTTTGATACACCTGACAGCCGACGATATTGAGAACGATGGTATAATTGCACTCGATACCGACACCGCCTTCGTAGATAATACAGTTGGTAACCAGATTGGGCACAAAGTCACCGCCCCTGCCGTTGCCGGTCAACTTTTCGAGATAGATCGCGCTTTGGCCGATACCGGCAAATGTACAGCCGCGGATCTCACACAGAAACGAGCGGTCGTTCAGCCAGATACCGTGCTCAGCCAGCCCGAGACAATAGACGTCTTTGATCTTGCAGTCGCCGCAGTCAGACAGCAGAATACCGGTTTTCGCGTTGATATTTTCTTTGGCCGTCTTGATCGACAGATCACAAACAGTCACCTTATCGAGTTTTTTGCCGATAATCGCGATCGAGCCGTCGAAACGGTCACTCATCCACAGAACCGTTGCCGATCCCGAACCGCGAAGCGTGACATTGCTTTTTAACCTGATCGGCGAATTAAGTTCGTATTTGCCGCTTTTGATCACGATCTCACCGCCTGCCTGGGGCAACGATTCAATCGCAAATTGAATCGCTTCACAGGCTTTGTCAAACGAATCGAGAGCCGTGTCACTTATGGAATCTTTTACATAGACGACATCGCCCATTGAAAACACCTCGAACGATTGCGATCCGATACCTAATTGACGCGTATTTGTGTTCTGCGATGCACAGCCTGAAAAAAGCAGAAGCGAAATTGACAAAATAATAAGATTTTTAATATGCATGATTACTCCTTTAAAACCTGTTTATCTCTCAAGCTCATATTTATACAACCTGATACTATTGGCGGCGATCACGGTTTGCGGATCAACCTTGCCGACAGCGGGTTCGTAAGCGTTTTGCAGTTCGTATCCATAGGCGGTGACAGTAACTTTGTCTGTTGTGGTGCCGGTGTTCCATACAACGACACCCATTGCATCGCCGTTGACGAACGCCTTCGCGCGAAAGGACCGACCTTTGACATCAAATCGTTCTTCGTCGATAAAACGTCCTCTGCGAAAAATATCTTTATGCTCATTCTCAAATTCTATCAGTGAGCGAAGATAGGATTGACACTGGTTGCGAGAACGGCTTCTCATCAGATCGATATCAGGTTTGTTGACAACATTCATATAATCGCGATAGGTCGGAATCTTGTTTTTGTTCATGAAATCGACATCTGCCGCATAACGAAATTCCAGTTCGTGACGCATACCATAAAGAGCGGCGAAATTCGCTTTACTCCTGTCGAGGATCGGAGTCGGGTGCCGCTGGGTCAGGATCATCTCAGGGAATGTATAGCGGAACAACTCCGGAAACGAATTGGGCTGGTCGGATGTCCCCATACCGTGACCGTGCATCATATCGACATGCTGACACAAACAATCGGTGATCAATTCGGTGATCACGGCAAACTGCGGATCGATCGCCTTGATCTCGGTGCGAATTTTCCTGATCGCTTCGATCTTGCCGGGCCCGGTCGCCATAGCGGGATGCTTATGCAGATGGTCGTCACTGAAACACAGGTATGGCTCGCATCCGCCGATCCGGTCATATAAAATACCGCACGCCCCGAGGCGCTGGGCCTTTTTCGCCAGATCCACCAGCAATTGCCGCCAGCGCTCAGAACCAAGACACGCATTCACCGTCGCCACCGGCGATGCGTCATTGTACTTTCT
>CAZNET010000146.1:0-6598 GCA_964571885.1 uncultured Pirellulales bacterium | reverse complement strand
ATAGCGTTGAAAACCAACTCTTTATATATTATAAATTTTACTTACCCGGTTCGGTAAATAAAAAAATGGAAAATCAAAAAATCTGCAACGGATGCAGTCAACAACACAAATGTAAGCAACTATACCAAATCCTGGGCCGAAGCAAAACCCAGAATATTACAATGCGCGTGATATATGCATTTCTTCTGCCAATGCTTTTGTTTATTTGCTCTTTAATAACAGCCGAGATACTATTAGATAAAGTAATTATAAATTCAGATTTAAGAATACTGCTTGGTCTTTTTATTGCTTTGTTTACGAGTGCTGCTTTTGTTGCTATACTCCACTTTTCGAAAATTTTCAGGAACAAATACCGGTCCCAATGACATCAAAAACAAGACAAAAATACAGTTTTTTCGGCGGTGTGCACCCGCCCGAACATAAGAAACTGACAAAGGGTCTTCAAATACGGCCCGTTTCTAATATAAAACGGGTTGTGGTCCCGCTCAGTCAGCACATCGGTTCTATTTGCAATCCTGTTGTTTCAAGAGGCGACGAGGTAACAGCGGGGCAGGTTATTGGAAAAAGCGATGCTTTTTTCTCCGCTTTGATCCATTCTCCCATCGACGGCAAGGTCAAGGATATCTCGCTTCAGCCTCATGTGGCGCTCGGAAGGTGCATGTCGATCGTTATTGAAGGTGAGTCCATTGAATCAAAAAAACCTGTCAGTGACAAATTCGATAACCTTTTTAATGAAGCCATTTACAGTCCAGAGGAAATCTGCAATGCGATTTATGAGGCGGGGATTGTGGGTATGGGCGGCGCGGGTTTTCCGACGAGAGTGAAAATCGAAGCCAATCCAAGGATGCCGAAAAAAATCATGATCATTAACGGCTGCGAGTGCGAACCGTATATTACCTGCGACTACCGCATTATGCTCGAATGGGCCGACCAGATCATCGCGGGGATAAGACTGGCCCGGCTTGCATCGGGATGCCAGAAAGTAATCATCGGAATTGAGGACAATAAACCCAAGGCAATCGAGGCGATCCAAACCGCTTTAGATCAGTCTGAAAAATACCTGGACGTCCAAATCGCTATCTTAAAAACCCAATACCCGCAGGGCGGTGAAAGGCAACTGATCAAATCGGTATTGAATACGCATGTTCCCACCGGAGGTATTCCGCCGATGATCGGAGTTCTGGTGCTCAATGTCGCGACAGTCGCGGCGATTGCCGAGGCGGTTGTTCTCAAACAACCTCTGACCCACCGTGTGGTCACCATCACCGGAGAGGCCATCGCCAGACCAGGCAATTTTTATCTGCCGATCGGCACGCCCGTTCAGAAACTGATCGATCACTGCGGCGGTTTGACAAAAAAGGGAGCCAAAGTAGTTCTCGGCGGCCCTATGACCGGCGTCACTATTGCCGATCTTCAGACACCGGTCACGAAAACCACCGGTGCGGTGACAATATTGACTAAAGAACAAATCGGCAAAGCCAAATTCAAACAAAGACAAACCCCCTGTATTCGTTGCGGACGCTGTTTGAAGGTTTGTCCGGAACATCTTAATCCGACCCAAATCGCCCATGCGGTCAAAAACAATCTTTTCGATATGGCCGAGGATTATTTCATTCGGGCCTGCATCGAATGCGGCTGCTGCAGTTATGTCTGTCCTGCAAATATCGAATTAACGGGTTATATCAAAACCGGAAAAATACATCTGGCAAAACAAAAAAAGAAAGTTCCTTAATGAAAGATAAAATGCATCAAGAAGAAGGAGCGATGGCTGAATGCTAAGTGACATACGGGTATCCTGTTCACCGCATATCAGCAAGCATCTGTCAACGCGCATTGTCATGCTCGATGTTATTATCGCCCTGATACCCGCGATGATCGCGGCGGTGATTTTCTTTCGATACCATGCGGCTGTTCTAATCTTAACGTGCTGCGGGGCATGCGTGATTACCGAATGGCTGTGCAATTTTCTAAGAAAAGATCCATCGCCCTGGTATTCCATCAAAGACCTCAGCGCGATTGTCACGGCGATCATTTTGGCCCTGTCGCTGCCGCCGGCGCTTCCTTTCTGGGCCGCGATCATCGGCAGTGTGTTTGCGATCGCAATCGGCAAAATGGTTTTCGGCGGTTTGGGATCCAACATTTTCAATCCGGCGATGGCAGGCAGAGCATTTATGACCGCCTGCTTCGGAATTCTGATGGCAACCTGGACGACACCGGCAACGCTCAATCCCGACATGCCGAAGCTTGCCGCAACCAACACGTCAATCGACGCCCGAACACAGGCGACACCGCTGGCAATGAGCAAAGAAGCCATTAGAAAAGATTCAGGAGCTGAAATGCTGAATCAGCGGATGATCAAGTACACCTTTATCGGCGAAACCGGAGGCTGTCTGGGAGAAACCAGCGCATTGGCTATCTTGATCGGCGGGATCTATCTGTTGATCCGAAAAACCATCGACTGGCGAACACCAACGGCGGTGCTTGTTTCTGTTTTTTTATGTGCCCTGGTTGGCTACATCTTCAAACCACAGGCGTATGTATCACCCTATATTCACTTAACTTCCGGATCCATCTTTTTATGTGCATTTTTTATCGCGACCGACCCGGTCTCGGCTCCGCTGACGCCAAAAGGTGTATTGATTTTCGGAGCTGGTGTCGGAATTGTTACCATGCTGATACGAATGGTCGGCGAATATCCGGAAGGTGTGATGTATGCGGTGCTGCTGATGAACTCGCTGACGCCCCTGATCGATAGATTCTGTAAATGGATTCCCGCGGGAGGAAAACCAAATGTCTAAGATAAAATACTTCATCGAGCAAAGCTGGCTTTTGATCGTCGCTGCGTTTTGCTTCGGCCTTTTGATCGCGGTCACGAATGCCGGTCTATTCCCCATCATCGAGCAGAATAAAATCGACAAACTCAAAAACCTGATGAGCGGATTAATGCCAAAAGCCGAAGAATTCGTTTATGTGAAAACCGTCCAGATAAACTCTCCTAAAGGCAAACTCATCGACAGCGATATTTACAAGGCGTTGAATTCATCCGATCAAACAACGGGATGGGCATTTAATGCCTCGGGACCGGGATTCGCAGATAAAATCGAACTTGTTGTGGCAGTCGGTTCATCGTTCACCACGATTCAAGGCTTCGACGTATTATCCAGTAACGAAACGCCGGGTTTTGGGGATAGAATCAAAACCGATTATTTTCGCGATCAGTTCGAAGGGGCCCCGGCCAGTCAATTAGCACTTTCCAAAATAGGCGATCCGGCCGTTATTGACAAAGAGATCGTCGCCATCAGCGGAGCGACGGTCAGCAGCGAAGCCGTGGTCGATCTGCTCAATAATGCCCTGGTTCAGATAAAGGAAAAAATGGATTCGAAAGGACAAGAAGGTAATGGCGAGCAATAGCACTAACAATTCCAACAATTACCTTGACATTTTGATCGCCGGCTGGTGGCGTGAGAATCCGGTGCTTCGTCTGCTTTTGGGGATGTGCCCGACGCTGGCGGTTACCACAGCGGTCAAGCCGGCTTTGACAATGGGCTGTTGCGTGATCTTTGTCCTTTTATGCAGCAATATCGTCGTCAGTCTGATGCGTCATTTGCTGAAGCCGCATTTGCGGATCATGATCTTTACTTTGACGATCTCAACGTTCGTCACCATTGCCGATTTGTTCTTAAAAGCCTATTTGCCTCAAATGAGCGAAACACTCGGCCCCTATGTCCCTTTGATCATTGTCAACTGCCTGATCATCGGCAGAGCCGAAGCCTGTGCCAGCAGAAGTAACCTGGCCGTCAGTATCACGGACGCTGTAGGCATGGGGCTTGGTTTTACCTTTGCGCTTTGCGTCCTTGGCGCGGTTAGAGAACTTCTTTCTACCGGAGCCGTATTTGATATTAGTATATTAAAACTTTATTCGGAAGGCGGCTGGTTTGTTCCCTGGGCGGCGATGAGAATGCCTGTCGGAGCGTTTATTACGCTTGGACTGCTGCTCGGTATGGTGAACATTATCAGCAGCAGGAAAACATAAGAGGAAAACATGGATACCGTGATAACATTAGTATTGAGCTTTATATCGATTGTTTTGATCAACAACCTGGTCTTGACAAAATTTCTGGGGATATGCCCCTATCTTGGCGTGTCCGGCAGAATCGATATGGCATTCGGCATGGGCCTGGCGGTCACTTTTGTGGTGACATTAAGCGGTACGCTGACCTGGCTGATCGACCATTTCATTCTTATGGGTACACCGCTGGAAGTGACACGCTATGTCTGCTTCATTCTTGTTATCGCCGGTGCGGTTCAACTGGTTGAAATGTATATTCGAAAATTCTTCCCTACGCTATATGACAGTTTCGGTATTTTCCTGCCGCTGATCACAACCAACTGCGCTATCCTCGGGTTGTGTCTGTTTATTAACCTCTGGGGCATCGATAATTTTCTCGAAGCAGTGGTTCTGAGTTTTGGTGCGGGAATCGGTTTTACCATGGCGATATGTATCATGGCCGGGATCCGCGAACAGCTCCGTCTTTCCGATGTGCCCGAACCGTTCAAAGGAGCGCCGATCACGTTAATTACCGCCGGTCTGCTGACACTGGCATTTATGGGTTTTTCCGGAATGATAAAATGATTTTAGCTGCTATAACCGAATTTATTCAAAACGCATTGCCTGCCGGTATTATGATGCTGGGACTGGGTACTGTTTTCGCCATCGTGCTGCTCATTGCAAGTGAGAAATTAAAGGTAACGGTCGATCCAAAGACCGAACAGGTCAAAAACGCCCTGCCGGGTATTGACTGCGGGGCTTGCGGTTTTGCGGGCTGTTCGGCTTATGCCAAAGCGGTATCCGCCGATCCAAGTCTTCTCGGCAAATGCGCACCGGGCGGACAAAAAACCGCAGAAGCGATCGCCAGAATATTAAATCTGCAGGTCAGCAATTCCGCCGCTCCAAAACGTCCTATTGTTCACTGCCGTGCCCACAAAGGCGACAAGACGTATCTGGCCGGTTATTACGGTATTCAGACGTGTATCTCGGCCAATGCCTTATCGAATGTTCAGGCCTGCATTTTTGGCTGTCTTGGATTTGGCGACTGCGTCAAGGCCTGTAAATTCGACGCAATTCATATTATTAACGGGCTCGCAACGGTGGATTATGAAAAATGCACCGGCTGCACAGCCTGTGCCAAAGCCTGTCCGAGAAATATTATCGAGATGGTACCGTTCACCTATGACGAGATGATAACGGTCGCCTGCAGCAGCAAAGAGAACGGTAAAACCACGAAACAAATGTGCAAGGTCGGCTGTATCGGCTGCAAGCTTTGCTCAAAACAAAGTAATATTTTTATCGTGGAGGAAAATCTCGCGAAGGTAAACTATCCAGGCTATAAACCGTCGAGTCAAAACCAGACCGCTCTTGATAAATGTCCGACCAATGTCATTATTCATGTCGGTAAAAGAAATAAAAAAGCGCAACCAAAAACCAAAGAAACGACCTCTCCGATCAGCGGTTCTGTTGAATGATAAACTTATCTGCGCCGCTTGTTTTGATTAGCTTATAATCCGGAGATGCTGTGATCAGAATCGCTTCGGCACCAATTGTTTTTTCAACCAGCGCAAGACCTTTTTCCGATCCCATGACCGTGACTGCTGTCGCAAAGCAATCGGCACCCGTGGCCATCGATGTAATAATCGTAACACTTGAAAACTCTGAGGCGCTTGCGGCGGTTTGGGTATTATAAATATGACTGTATTTCTTTCCTCCGATGTTCTGGAACCGTCTGTAATCACCGCTGGTAGCAACCGCTTGGTCCGTTAATTCCAGAATCAACGAAGAGCTTGTGTTCATCTCGAATTCGGATGCTTTCTCAGGATCCTGAAGGCCGATCACCCAACGTTTTTTTTCATTCGGGGCCGAACCAAAACATCGAATATCACCGCCGATATCGACCATGGCACCGTCAACACTGTGTTCCTGAATTTTTTGGATGGCCAGATCGATAGCATAACCCTTTGCGATCGCCCCCAAATCCAGCCGCATTCCTTCGACCGCAAATCTGACAGTCTGTTCGTTGGCATCGAGTATTAATTTTTTATAACCGATCCTTTTTTTGATATCATCCAATTGCTCCTGCGACGGAACCGAATTGGCATCCTGAGCGTCACGCCACAGATCCACCATCGGACCCACAGTGATATCAAACGCACCATCGGTAAAATGACTGAATTGAATAGAATTTTGTAAAACTTCAAACGTACGTTTACTCACCTTCACCGGTGCATCATGAGCTTTTTGATTCACTTTCGTAATTTCAGAATCCGGCTGGTAGTCGCTCATTAAATCATCTATTCTTTTTATTTCTTCCATCGCATCGCTGATAGCGGTATTGGCGGTTTCTCTTTCATCGGCTACGACAACGACCCGCGCTACCGTCCCCATCACAAACTGCGCACCGCTGTCAACTGTCACTCTCGAAGAACGTAGTTTGGCGAGAAACCAAAACAAAGAGATGATGATCAGAATTCCAACAACAACCTGCGGGACCAAAACATATTTTTTTTCCTTCATACCGGCACCTTTCAATGAGATAACCACTGA
>CAZNET010000145.1:0-6621 GCA_964571885.1 uncultured Pirellulales bacterium | reverse complement strand
CAATTGTACCGGCACTGCGGATTATGATTTGTTTTTGCAGTTTTTTGGCGGATTCGAAGGTAAATTCCCAGTCTGCTTTGAAGATTACTTTTTTGTGATCGACGGATATCTCAATTTGAGAATCTGGTTCCCTGCTTCTAAGTATATTCGCCATCGTAAATGCCTTTTCCAGGCCGTCACCGGTATTGTAATTGACCACCTCATCCGGCGTTGACAGCCTGCCTACATCATAAATTGACTCATTAGACATGTTTTTCAGCCAGCGATATACTTCTTCGATGCTTTTCGATTTCGTCATCTCCAGCGAAACCGGGCATCGTTCGACCGATGCCTTGACAAACGGCCTCCAGTCACAGCTTGTCATATCGCGGTAAGCATAAAAAGCAAGGTCCGCCGTCTGGTTTATTTGCCGTATCGATGAAAGATACTCGATAACCTGTTCCCGGTCAAATTTGGTTGATACATGAATTGGAGTACTATTGATAAACGTCTTATCGTCACCCGGCAGTCTCGGTTCTATGTGAATAAAATCATACAGTTGCTCAACAAACTCTTTTGCTTTAGGCAGAAAAGGTTTTACATATTCGATGATCGCCGCCCTGTCTTTGGCCTGCCGTATGTCCAGGTTTTCATACTTGACAAAGTCACTCAACTGTTTGCAGCAGAGCCGATCTGGCAGTTTATCGATTAATATTTCCTGATCGGACACTTCCTGTACAAGTTTTTCAAAGGTGTCATCGGCAATCATATACGGGCTGTTGTGCTCATAGCTGAAAAGCACCTCGGCCTTGGCGAACTTCTGTCCACCTCGGCACTGTTCGCAGCAAAACTGAAAATACGGCTGGTATTCATGGTGACATCTTAAAAAGCCTGCGATGGTCAGCGTTGAAACCTCACCTGAGAGATAACCATTGAGCCGATTTTGAAAGTGATCATATCCTTGTTTGTCGATGGTCGCTTCATTATAAAAGGTATGAATATAGCCCGTATTGTGCGCGACGATCGTCACTCGCTCATTACGCAGCGCGCGCTGTGCTTTATTGGAGATCGCAGTACCGTTGAACCACATATTTTTAGTCACCAGCCTGCGGTTATTGGTCAAAATGCCGTCCTGCAAATCGATAAAATTCTGTGAATGCAGCGGCGTCAGAATCATGTAAATATTGGCCAGCGGAATCTCACAGACCACAAACGCGGCCGCCGCATATAATGCCGCCAGTGACACACATTCACCCGCGCCGTTGGCATACCCCTCTTTGAGACGGAAGGCCTTCATGGCCTCGACGGTCTCGGTCTTCCAGTAAGGAATGATATCTGTATCGTATTTATCCAGACCGAAATGCCTTCGAATATCCACATCAAAATAATACTTGTCCCCATGATAGCCGAACAATGCGTTGCTCTTTTCAATATCCTCAGCCGAAATTACATCACTGAATCTGTGTAATTCCCTGTCTTTACTGGTCAGGCCCCACGTTTCCAGATCGAGATTGAAATCGTATTCATCCATGATAAACTGTTTCATTCGCTGGAGCTTGCGGTAGGTGCTTTTGCCTTTGAGCTTCTTGAAAGTCTCTGTATGCCGCCATTGCCAGATGACCGGGCTCATAATATTAGCCAGCACCAGACTATACATAAGTTCAGGATATACAAATACTTCCATATCCGACAGCGTGATCGCCGAACTGTATTTTTCAAGGTTTTTCAAGAGACAATCCCTTTATATATTGATCATGACAAATACAGGGATATCATACGATATTACCTGTCAGAGGTCATTCTATTTTTTCTGTTTTTTCCTTAAACCAATGCCGGGTCTTTAAGCAGATTCTAACCAGCATTAACATGAGCGGCACTTCGATCAATACTCCCACAACCGTCGCCAGTGCTGCCCCGGAAGATAAACCAAATAACATCGTTGCCGTTGCAATGGCAACCTCGAAATGATTGGATGCGCCTATCATTGCCGACGGAGCGGCATCCTGATATTTCAATTTCAATAACCTGCTCAAACCGTAACCAAATCCGAAAATCAATACGGTTTGGATAGATAACGGAATAGCGATCCACAGGATCGTCAGCGGATTGGAAAGGATTGTCTTTCCCTTGAAAGAAAACAACAATACTAATGTCACCAGTAAGGCGATAATGGTAATAGGTGTCAAAACGTGAAGGAATTTTTCTTTGAACCATCTTTCTCCTTTATGAGAAATAATCCATTTGCGTGAAAGAAATCCTGCAAATAACGGCAATGCCACGTAAATCGCAATGGACAAAAGTAACGCCTGCCAGGGTACCGGCAGTTTGCCGACACCTAACAGAAAACCGCCAAGGGGTCCGTATAGAAATAGCATGGTCAATGAATTGATCGCCACCATTACAAGGGTATGGCCATCGTTGCCCTTCGCCAAATATCCCCAGACCAGTACCATCGCCGTACAGGGTGCGATACCAAGTAAGATACAGCCGGCCAGGTAACTTCGCCATAAAGGAACCTGGAGCACTTTAACGCCGTTTTCCAACACGACCGTACCCACTCCGTATTCTGCACCCACCGGCAGATCCAATCCAAAAGGCATTTTCACAAAGTCTATCGCCTCCGGACCGATTAAATTATAAAAAACCGTCCCAAGAAAAAAAGCCGATATCGCATACATAGTAAACGGCTTGATTGCCCAGTTGACAAACAACGTCAGACCAACCGGTTTGATACTTTTGCCGGCTTTTACCACTTCGGCAAAGTCGATCTTAACCATGATCGGGTACATCATAAAAAAAAGACATATGGCTATAGGGATAGATACCACAGGAGCATTATTGATATAAATAGCCATGCTGTCTAATGTCTTGGCGAATCCCGGCGCGAGCTTGCCAAGAACAATTCCCCCGACGATGCAGAGGATGACCCAAAGGGTTAAATACCTCTCAAAAATACTCATACTCTTTGTGTTTAGTTTTTCTGTAATCTCTGGCATATCCTCATCTTTCGTTATTCGTGGAAATATTCGGGCAGTTTTTCGATAAACGCCTTTATATCATCCCTGACTCTACGGTAAATATTCAATTCAATTTCTTCTGTTGCGGCATCCCTGGCAAGCTTCGGTGGATCATCAAAACCGACATTCACAACCTTCGTGTTACCGGGAAACATCGGACAGCTTTCATGTGCCTTGTCACAAACGGTTATAACATAATCGAAATCAATATCTTTAAGTTCATTAAGGTGTTTGGAATACTGACCGGAAATATCGACTCCCGCCTCAGCCATCACTTTCACGGCATTGGGATTCAGACCGTGAGTTTCTATTCCTGCTGAATAGGCTTCAATCACGTCCGCCTTTAACCGTTTTGCCCAACCTTCGGCCATCTGACTGCGGCACGAATTACCGGTACACAAAAACAACACATTTAGCTTTTTATCACTCATAAGCACCTCATTTTATCAGGAAAAAATTTATCTTAGGATAATATATATATTCTATAATGCCTTAAGTTAAAATATTGTGAATCCAGAAACCTCATACTTCAGGCATTATCCGCCTAATGTATATTTAATTGTAAAATAAATACCTATCACAAGAAAAACAAAACCCGTTACGCGTCTTGCCCACAATTCAAAATATCCCACTTTATTGAATACCTTGCCCAAAGTTCCGGCACCAAACGCGATGATTAAACCAAAGACAAAGACAGGAAGTGCGGTTCCTATCCCGTAAAATAAAGGCAGCATAACATCTGAATTATATTCAATTGAAAGCGGAATCAGGCTTCCAAAAAATAATACCGCGGAAACGGGACAAAATGATAAAGCGAAGAAAAATCCCAACACAAAAGCTCCCGCCAAACCGAATTTTTCAGCCCTTTTTTGACACCACTGGCCGAGATTGCTCCCTTTCGGCGTAAACTGAAGCATATTCAGAAGGATCATCGCCGCCAGGGTCAGAACGGGGCCAAGCAGCTTGTGCATATATTTTTGAAGCCAGTACGAAACGGCCGGTACAGATAATAAACTGCCTGCAATAATTATCCCAAGCAGCACATAAGTAAATGTCCTTCCCGCGGTGTACAATAGACCGGTCAGAAAAACGTATCCCGGCCTGTCGACCTTTCGTCCTACAAAAGAGATCGCAGCAATGTTTGTAGCTAAGGGACAGGGACTGATCGAAGTCAGGATCCCCAGCCAGAACGCACTAACCGAAGCAATCAGTAAACCGCTCACGAATCTATACTCGCCAAAGTCTTATTTACACTTTCACGTATATACTGTAAGTAACCTTCCTTGTCGTGAACTTCCTGCCATATCTTATCGAGATTTTTCCATTCGACCTCTTTTCCGTCGGATACCTTCGAAAGGATAATCGACTTGGTGATCAAATTGTAATCCCGCACATAGTGACTGTTCTCGTTTTTATCGATATTGACCGGCTTCCAGGAAATCCTGTTCGATGCTATCTCATTCGCAAAATAAGTATCCAGAGATTCTTTGGCGTAAGATTCAAGTTTATGACACGTTGGACATCTTACATCACCGTGAAAATAATAAACGATCAATCGATTGTCTGTGGAATCAGAACTTAGATAATCAGCTATCTGAGATTCTGATTTTTCCGTAAGCATTACAGAATTATTGTCTTTATCCGAAGGTTTATTCTTCGATTCCTTTGTGACCATGTAAGCCAGACTTCCGGCAACAAATATCAACAACAAAATCGTTAATATGTTTTTTATCCGCATTGTTTATTCCTTAAATCTATTTCAGTAAATTTTTGATTTCATCTTCGCTTGGCACCTTTCCTACGATTTTAATTTCACCGTCGACGGCAAGCGCCGGCGTCATCATCACGCCCATTTTTGTTATTTCATTGATATCGGTGATCTTTTCAATTTCATATTCGATATCTATCTGTTTTGCCGCCGCCTCTGCATTTTCCGCTAATTTTTTACATTTCGGGCAACCTGTCCCCAGTACCTGTATCTTTTTCATAATCATTCCTTATTTGAATTTTGCTTGAAAGAATTTTTTATCATTATGCCTATCTCGGCGGGAAAAGGTATCTTCCCCTTGCATCTGACTTGACTGTTTATCACAAGAGCCGGTGTGATCATTATGCCATATCTCATATAATCATCTGGCTTTGTGATCCGTTCAATAACAAAATCGATCCCCAAATCTTCCGCAGCTATTTTTGCGTAATCAGCTAACTGATCACTGGCTGCGTTTTTTTCTCCAAGTATTTGTATCAAAACCATATAAGCTCTTTCATGTTTTCCTAATGGAATCCCGTTAACCAAACATTATGCCAAAAATAAAGCCCGATATAGCGGCGATTATAATCACAAGCATTACAAAAATAACTGTCTTCTGTGTTCCTATTATCGAACGGATCACCAGCATGTTCGGCAGAGACAAAGCAGGTCCGGCCAATAGCAATGCCAACGCGGGCCCTTTACCCATCCCGGCACCGATCAGCCCCTGCAATATAGGCACTTCAGTTAGTGTCGCAAAATACATAAACGCTCCTGCCACCGATGCGAATAGATTTGCCGCGAGCGAATTGCCGCCAACGGCTTTGGCAACCCATTGAGACGGAATTAATCCTTCATGTCCGGGTCTGCCCAATAATGCGCCCGCTATTAAAACTCCAAACAGTAACAATGGTAAAATCTGTTTGGCAAATCCCCAGGTCGAACTGAACCATTCCTCAGGTTCACCTTCCGTCGTACTTATCGCCCAGGATAAACCGATCACACCGGCAGAAAAGGGAATCATTACCATCATTCCTTCCGAAGGCAAAATGACGACTAATAAGACAATCGGAACGGCTGCTGTTAGGATTTTCCAGAAAGCTACTTTTAACCAGAAAATCAGTACCAGCGCCAGTACCGTCGCAAACATCGAAGTGATCGCCCACTTATGACTCCAAATGAATGTCCAGAATCCCGGCACAGGTTTATTACTCAAAACATCTTCAGTCAATAGTTGGACTTGTCGGCCAGCATGGTCACCCTCTGTAAGCTTAACGATATAATACCCCGAATCATCGTCTGCATGTTCAGCGTTTTGAACGATCGCGGCTCTTAATATACTTCCATCGGCCTTTTCAAAATAAAAATCGTTCGGCTCACCCCAGTTGGCAAATACCAGCACACCTATCATAACAGCAAAAAACACGGTGTTTTTCCACAAATGCCTGGTGACTTGCGGCTCGGGCATCGCCATTTGCCCGTTCGCTTTTTCAAGTTCTTCTTTGCGATAGATAAAGTGCATGATCAGGCCGATGACAATACTGAATCCAACCGCTCCAACCGCACGAGCGATGCCAAGTTCTATACCCAAAATCCTTGCTGTAAGAATAATTGCCAGTACATTAATCGCAGGCCCCGAATAGAGAAAAGCGGTCGCCGGCCCGATTCCAGCCCCCATCCTGTAAATGCCGGCAAAAAGAGGCAGGATTGTGCAGGAACAAACCGCCAGTACGGAACCGGAAACGGATGCTACCGCGTAGGCAAGGACCTTATTTGCCTTGGCCCCCAGGTATTTCATTACCGAAGCCTGACTGACAAAAACAGCTATCGCCCCGGCTATGAAAAACGCAGGTATCAGGCAAAGCAAGACATGTT
>CAZNET010000144.1:5434-6645 GCA_964571885.1 uncultured Pirellulales bacterium | reverse complement strand
TCTTTTGGCAGAGAATCGCTGGGACAGAAAAGTCATCACGACCATCATGGCGATGGTGCTGGGCAATCTGGTTATCTATACGTTGGGGCTGTTATGGCTGGGTTTCTATATCGGTTTCGATAAAAAAATTTTTCTCACCGGTTTGTATCCCTTTATTCCCGGCGACATTTTTAAGATCCTCCTGGCCTCAGGTATCCTGCCGGCTGGCTGGAAAATCACAGAGTATTTCAAATCAAAATAAATCGAACAAGTCCTCTAACTTGATAATGCCTCGACCGCTTCATAACGATAGGCAGGTGGGTATAGGCCGGACCGCCTCCCATCAGGATCGCGACCGAAGCCGCTTCGAGGATTTTCTCTTGTATGGCACCGGCATCGATACACTTCTTGATATGCAGTGAATTTAGGGGACACAATCGATATTGACACCGATGGACATGCGTTTCTGAATTTTCGAGAAATCGTTTTTGAACCGAGAAATGAACTGGATCGAGTTGTTTTGCTTTAAGTTACCTTGTTTAAGAAATTAGGATAGCTCAAATACCTGCTTTTTTGCGGTAAGGTGAAGATTTTTGATTTCCGTCAAGCAAGGGCAATCAGCTTTAGCTGAAGCTATAGCGGTTTTGCTCTGACGCTGTACGCAAACAACAAGATTTGCTTGTCCGCCAAAATGAATTTTCAGAGGTGCCCGTTAACATTGTTGAAACGCATCGCATAACGCATCGATGATATCGGTGGTCATGAGGCTGACTCGGCCTTTTTGTTTTGCGGCGACGTCACCGGCCAGGCCGTGGACATAAACGCCGAGTACGGCCGCGTCGAGATTGTTGAGTCCCTGTCCCATCATGGCGGCGAGACAACCGGTCAGTACGTCACCGGAACCGGCGGTGGCCATACCGGGATTGCCTGTTTTGTTGACGTAGATATTATCACCGTCACTAACAACGGTACCGGCGCCTTTGAGGACAACCGTGGTTTTGGTTTCGCCTGCCAAGATGGAAGCCTGCTGTTGTCTGTCGTCGGGAATTTGGTTTCGAAAGACCGATGACCACACTCGTTTCATTTCACCGGGGTGCGGCGTCAAAAGCAGGTCGGCTTTGAGGTTTTTGTGCCAGTTGGTCAGTTTGCTCAGGTTGTTCAAGCCGTCCGCGTCAATGACCATTCGCAGCTTTTCGATAGTAATGAGTGTCTGTAATATCAATCGAAGGCCT
>CAZNET010000144.1:1529-5424 GCA_964571885.1 uncultured Pirellulales bacterium | reverse complement strand
CCTGACTTTGACCGAGTCCCGGTCCCATGGCGAGACAGTCATTTTCTTCGACGCTATTTAATATGGTGTTGACGGCGCGGGAAGAGATTCTACCGGATTTGTCCTCAGGTAAGGGAATCGTTGTAAAACTCGGTTCGATCGTCGCGACGATCGGCAGGACGCTTTTGGGCACAGCGACGCGGACCAGGCCGGCTCCGGATCGCAGGGCCGCTCGCCCTGCCAGTGCGGCCGCTCCGCTCATCCCGACGCTGCCGGCGATGATACAGACCCTGCCGAAGTTGCCTTTATGGGCATCCGAGGCTCTTTGTTTTAATTTAGGAATCGTCTCGATCGCATTCATTTTTTATGGATTATTGTTCTCGATCTTTCTGTTTATCAGTGTCGCCGTGACGGCTGCTGAAAAACCGTTATCGATATTAACCACGGAGACACCCGAAGCGCAGCTATTGAGCATGGTCAGCAGCGCCGACAAACCGTTGAAGCTCGAACCGTAACCGACGCTTGTCGGAACGGCGATCACCGGACAACTCACCAGCCCGCCGATAACCGAGGCGAGCGCCCCTTCCATCCCGGCTATGACAATAACGACATTTGCCTCTTGCAATTTTGGAACCTGGCTCAAAAGCCTGTGCAGTCCCGCCACACCGACATCGCAAATCACTTCGGCCCGCTGGCCCATTACTTCTGCGGTGACACGCGCTTCTTCGGCGACCGCCAGATCGGCGGTTCCGGCAGTGACGATCGGGAGCAACGATTTTGATTTATTTCCCTCGCCCTGCTCGAGCACGATCGCCCGGGCCAGCGTTTCGTAGCGGGCCTCTGGGCACTTGCCGGAAGTGCGCATGGCTTCGAACACCTCCGGTTCGGCGCGGGTGGCGAGGACGTTATTGCCTTTTTTGGCGAGCACCTCGAAGATGTCAATGATCTGATCGGTGGTCTTGCCGGGGCAATAAATGACTTCGGGAAATCCTCTTCTAAGTCTGCGGTGATGATCGATGCGGGCAAATCCCATATCTTCGAACGGCAGTGTTCTAAGCATTTGGACCGCGTTATCAACATCAACTTCACCGTCTCTGACCTTCTGTAACAGTTTTTTTAGTTGTTCAGGCTGAATGGCAGCACCTCACATTAAAAAATTTTTTATATCCTATGAACTTGACGCCTTCGGCTCAAGTGTTAATTCTGCGAAAATCCTTTCTTTATATTTATGATACGCCAGTGACGCGACCATGACCGCATTGTCGGTGCAGTATTTTTTGGGCGCGACCAGTAATCTTTTTTCAGGTTCATAGTTCTCACACATACGCAAAAGGTCGGTTCTCAGTTCGGAATTAGCCGCAACGCCTCCGCCGAGAATGACCGATCTTGCCTGAATTTTGTCGATCGCCCGTTTGGTTTTTTTAACCAGCACATCAACCACAGCGGCCTGGAACGAAGCGGCAATATCGGCAATTTCTTTTTTTGTCATGGTTTTTACCTGGTTGTTTCCTTTCATATCCTGGCCCCGGCAATGGTAGAGCACGGCGGTTTTGATGCCGCTGAATGAAAAATCCAGCGAATCGGGTCCCAGCATGGTTCGAGGAAAATCGACCGCTTTTGGATCGCCGTCTTTTGCGGCCTTTTCGATACTCGGCCCGCCGGGGTAAGGCAGGTCCAGAATTGTGGCGACCTTGTCGAATGCTTCGCCGGCGGCATCGTCCTGGGTCGAACCGAGTCGTTTCGGTTTGAGCGGCGACTGGTAATCATACAAACTGGTATGTCCGCCTGAAACGATCAGAGCGACGGCGGGTAAATCGGGATTCTCATTTTCCAGTACGGCCGACTGCATGTGAGCGTGCAAGTGATCGATGTCGATCAGCGGTTTGTTCCATGCGAAGCTCAGTGTTTTGGCCGCGGTGACCCCGACCATCAAGGCGATGGTCAGGCCGGGCCGATTGGCCACGGCGACCGCATCGATATCGTCTTTGGTAACATTAGCCTGGTTCATGGCTTCTGCAACCACCGGATAGATATTTTCAATGTGTGCCCGGGACGCGATCTCGGGTACAACGCCGCCGTACTTTTCATGCAGTCTGGTCTGGGTCGCGACGACAGAGGATTTAATATCGCGGCCGTCGGCAACCACCGCGGCGGCGGTTTCATCACAGCTTGTTTCAATACCGAGAATGGTAACAGCTTTGGAACTCATTTGGGAAATCATATACCAAATTCTGTTTTTTGTCAATGGCGTCCGAGAGAACGGCTTGCATGGATCAGTCTGTTTTTCTCGGTAAAAATTTCAGTGTCATCTCGAGATTGTGTTTGGCGTTTTCATAATCGGGATCGATCCGCAGGGCCCGGCGGTAGTGTTCGATCGCTTCGTGATATCGTCCTACATATAACAGGGCTGATCCGAGATTATTATGGGCAACGGCATAATTCGGATTGATGTTCAGGGCTTTTTGGTACGCATCCACCGCTGAATCATAATTTTCCCTGAGCTTGTACATCAAACCGAGATTATTATAAGCCTGTGGATTTTGCGGATCGATGGATACGCATTTTTGAAAGCATTCAATCGCTTTTTGGTATTCTTTTGTATCTTTATACGCATTACCGAGATTGAAATAAGCCATGGCATTGTTGGCATTCAATTCGATGGATTTTTTGAAACAGCCGATCGCTTTATGATTTCGACCGGCGGCGGCGAGTATTGTTCCCATGTTATTATGCGCAGCCGACATATCGGGGTCACTTTCAATCGCGCGACGAAAACAATGATATGCTTTTTCAACCTGTTCCCGTTCTTTATACGTGACACCGAGATGGTTGAGCATCGGCGCTTCGCCGGGTGTCAGGCTGAGCATATGCTCAAACAATGTCACAGTGTCTTTCCATTTCGCAAGATAATTTCGCGTCGCCACAGCCTCGGCGCACGCAAGTGAGGAAACGGTCAGTATCACAAGAGTCACCGCATAGCGTTTCATTTTTACCGGGCACTTCCCGATCATCTGAGTCAGGATAAAGGCGAGCATCATCAGCAGGCCGATACTGGGCAGATAGACATACTTGTCAGCAGTTCCGGCTGAGCTAAAGCGAACGATCTGTATGGTCGGCAGCAGCGCGACCGTATAGATGAGAACGCCGGCCACGAAGGCTCTGGTCCATTTCAGAGAGGCGATTAACAGAACGATCAAAAAAAGCACAGCGGCACAAGAAAAGAAAACGCTTGGATTGGAGAGATGAAGAGGAGCGGGAAGCATGTAATGCGAAGATAAATTAACCGGCCATATCATTTTGGCGGGATAAAAAATAATAGCGTGACAGATCACCAGTGGAATCTTCCACGGGCTGTATCCGCCGGCCAGCTCGGTGCCGCCCGCTCGACTTTGAGAGATAATCGTGACAATCCCCATGATGCCGGCGAGTATCAACAGCGGTATTTTTTCCACTAACGCCTTGCGGTTGATTCTTTTCAAGGGCCAATAATCCAGGATCAGCATTATAACCGGTAAAGGAAGGCTTGTGGGTTTTGAAAGCAGCGCCATAAGATACGCTGTCATACAGGACACAAGATAAATCCCGCTTTGTTTTCGTGTATACCGTATATAAAAAATCAGGCTGATGAATGAGAAAAAAGCCGCCAAAAGCGTTTTTCTTTCTCCGATCCACGGTATTGTCTCCACGGTCATCGGATGCAGAGCGAACAGTAAACCGACCGCCGCGGCGATCAGCGGACGTTTAAATAACAAATACAGCAAAATAATCACAAGGGCTGTATTCAGCATATGAAGTATCAGGCTTGTCCGATGCAGCACACTGAGATTTTCCAAACTTGCACCCATGGCAACATCGGTCATCAGGGAAATTATCGTTAACGGCTGATAGTAACCTGAGACCGTTGAGGGTTACAGAA
>CAZNET010000144.1:0-1519 GCA_964571885.1 uncultured Pirellulales bacterium | reverse complement strand
GAATCTCGGAAAAGAATTTTTTCGCCGAGTTCCAGCCTGGATTTTGAACCAGTTTATTTTCGGTGAAATAATCCTGATCGTCAAAAGACAGGACCTCGCTGCTGAGGGCGGGCCAATGGACCAGCGCGGTCAATAAGCAGCAAAACACAATTGCCGTACTCAGGAAAAATGGTTCTTTTTTCGTCCGCATCTTTTCTTCGATTTTTTGTATATGTTGCTGGTTTCTCATTTTTTATGACGGGTTCAATGTTTTTTTCAGGGCCGCTTTGGTCAGTATAACAATTTGTTTGACAACGCTTTTCATAACGTGAAAAAGGGAAAACCGTATGGGAATCAGCTCGGGGATCTCGAAATCGCCGCAGCGGTTGGAATCGATGTTATCGCCGACGACCCGAATTTTATTTTCATCGTGACAACCGAATTTCATTTGCCGGGCTGTTCGAATGATCGGGAGAAAATCGGGATCGATATTCACGATCTTACAGCAAAGGCGTTCACATGCGATCGGGTCGGTGCCGGCAATGGTCCAGCCGAGCTCACGCGGCCTTCCGCTGATCGGTCCGCGGCCGTCCATTGCGGCAATGCCGTCAATAATCGTCAAAACGGGTTTGAGGTATTTGAAGATATCGATCAGCATTGAACAAAATTTTATTTCATTGCCGCCTCTGGTAAAATGCCAGTAGGCCTTTTTTTTACCCGTTACCACGCCGTATATATTTTTTACCGCGAAGGTCGCTCCGAGCTGCTGGTGGGCCTTGAATTTCGGCAGGTTGACAATGGCGTCGGCTTGAAGGGCCCGCTCGCTTAAATGGATCCGCATTCGATTGTCACCGATATGACAGAGAACCGGCCGGTCAAGGGGTCTTACCGGAATATCCATTTTTTTCAAAGGTTCCTCAAGACCGAGCTTGCCGACACAGGTATAGACCGTCCCCCAGGCCGGGGAATCGGCAACAAAGGGTTTTGCGCCAAAATCTTTCAGCAACTGAGCCGTTGCGATAATGATTTGCGGATCGGTCTGCGTTGCGTGTCTGCGTGATTTGGGAGCGATAAAATTCGGTTTGAGCAGCACGTTATCACCGGGCCTGACGAACTTATCGACGCCGCCAAGGTTTTCGAAATGCTTTTGGATAAGCGTTTTAATCCGAGGCGGATCATATTGACTGCATTTTAAGGCCGATACCGTTGAATTATTCATAAGCGTTCATGAATTAACCGCCGAACAGACGATCAGATATACTTTGACAATAGGTGTTTTTGCGTCTCTGCTGAAGATCAGGCTGTCCAGGGTAATCCTGCCGGCCTGATAATGTTCGGGACCAATCAAAATGAAATCGCCCGGGCTCATGTTAGCAGCGAATCCGTTGGATGGAAACAGGATTTTTTCTTTATCGTTTCTGAATTTGTCGATTTTACTTAAGAGCATGGGTTTGAATACCGGCTGGAGATAAAACCGGCATGTTCCTCTTTGATCGGCCAGGCTGTCGGCTTTGATCTGGAAGCACATTTTTCCCGGCCC
>CAZNET010000143.1:217-6683 GCA_964571885.1 uncultured Pirellulales bacterium | reverse complement strand
CGGTCATATTCGAAACGGTTTTATAAAAATGGGTTCCCGGGATAATCATTTTATCATTATCGAGTTTTTCACCGAGATACCAGGTCGGCACTTTTCTTGATTTTGAAGCGACCTTACCGACGATCAGTATGCAAATCCCTATGAATACACCTACTACAATCAACAAGGTCGCCAGCTCACTTTCCCATGTACTTACGATGACCTGCTGATTTTGGTAACCCAACGCCGGATAGATGAATTTTTCCAGCGGCAAAGAATAGAAAATGCCGAACAGAACACATAATAAGGCCAAAACGATCATTGGAACTTTCATTTCAAACGAGACTTCTTTGACCTCCTTTAAATTATCCGGCCTGCGGGACAGGAAGATCGAATGAATGATCTTTACGAACGAGGCCAGTGTCAGGGCGCTGCCGAACATCGCGGCGACAAGCCAGATCGGCCAGATGGTCCCGGCGGTTCCCAACTGAGCGTTTTGCGGCATCTGTATGATGCCCTGATAGACCATCCACTTGGAAACAAAACCGTTCAGCGGGGGAATACCGGAAATACTCAATGCCGCGATCAGGCAAGCCGTAAAGGTCAGTGACATCTTTTTACCCAGGCCGCCCAACTCGTCAAGTTCGGTTGTTCCGGTGGCCTGTTCGACCGCCCCGCCGCAAAGAAATAGACAGCATTTGTAGATCGCATGATTGAGCATATGAAACACTCCGCCGGCGATACCGACCGGTGTCATCGTCGCGATACCGAGAACCATATACCCCACCTGACTAATAGCATGATAGGACAAAAGTTTCTTCAGATTGTGCTGAACCATTGCGACCATCACCGCGATGATGATCGTGGCCGCTCCGATCAGGGCAAGGATAATACTCAATGTTACGGATTTTAAGATGAACATCTCCTTGACAACAATGACCAGAAGATAGATACCGAGCAGCTTATCAATGGCGGCCGGCAGCAGCGCCATCACCGATGTCGGTCCGTATTGCCCGCTATCGGGCAACCAGGAATGCAGCGGCATCGCGCCGGCTTTGGTGACCGCCGCCAGCATTAAAAGCAGAAACGCTGCGATAGACAAACCTTCCGTCGTCGGTAACCGGATTTGTGAGATTGTCAATGTTCCCGACAACACCCACACCATTGTGATACCAAGTAAAAACGCTCCATCGGAGGCGCCTATCATGGCGAAACTTTTTGTCGCGGCAAAATTGGAATTTTTACCGCCGGTACTAATTAAAAGATATAGAGACGCGGTAACAATCTCCCAGAAAATAAGCAGAAAGAACAAATGATCGGTAAGCAGTATCCCCGCCGTACCGCCGATGGTCAGCAGGATCGAACCATAATATTCGTTTTGTCTTTTGATACCGGCGGCGGATTTCAGAGAATACAGCGTGATCAATAATCCGAATCCCATCGCAAAGGTCAAAATAAACGCTCCCAGCGGCTTGACCGAAAAAGCCAGATCCAGATTCAGACTAACGATGTCAAAACTCAATAACGAAAAACCAGCGATGGTTTCGATATTGATAAAAATTTTGATCGCGTAATAAACCGCCACAGCCGACACGGCCAGTGTTAGAAATTTTAAGACGGATTTCAATTGCCTCGGTAAAAACAAGGACACAAAACCCGCGATCAAGGGAACAAACACCAATAACACAACCATCCACTGTATGTCCGAAAGATTATTCAAGGCTCAAATCCTCCAATTTCAGCACAGGTGCTCCGATCTCTTTTCTGATTCGTTCGGTTTTTTGCCTGCTCAATTGAACCAGTTTCTGATAATTCGCGGTGATATTATGATTATTATCGACGACGGCGATACGTTCGGTACAACTGTAACACGGATCGACCGCGGCCAGGGTCAATGTCACATCGGCGATATGTTCGCCGATACACGATGCCCTGAATGAGGGAACATTAACGTAACTTGGGGCTCTTGCCTTATGGCGGATCGGCCGGTTGCCGCCGTCGCTTCTCACATAATGGAACGTTTCGCCTCTTGGCGCCTCTGCCCGGCCGCAGCCTTCTCCTTCCGGGATACTTTTCACTTCAACCGCTACGGGGCCATCCGGTAATTTCTGGACCGCTTCTTTGATTATCTTGGCCGCTTCAAGCACTTCAATAAGCCGAACCACCGCCTTGGCATAGACATCTCCTTGCGGCTGGGTGACCACATTCCAGTCAAGATCGCTGTAAGCGGCATAGGGGTCGTCATGTCTGACGTCGATCCCGATATCGCTGCCGCGTGCCGTCGGTCCGGTCACGGCGTATTTGATACCGTCTTCCTTTGAAAGCACACCGACACCCTTTAGTCTTGAATGTATGACCGGATCATCCTGAACCGCTTTGATCAGCAGTTCAGTTTTTTTCTGCACCTCATCCATGATCTTAATGATCTTCTGTTTCAGTTCGTTGGGGATATCTTCCCGGCAGCCGCCGATCTTTACGTTGCCGTAGTTATTACGGTTGCCGGTGATCTCTTCGAGCAGATCGAGCACCGGCTCGCGATATTTCCAGGCCCACATAAAGACGGTATCATAGCCGATGAAATGTCCGCCAAGACCGACCCACAGCAGGTGACTGTGAATGCGTTCCAGTTCGTTGATAATGACACGCACATACAGCGCGCGGTCCGGCGGAGTGATATTGGCGATATCCTCGACGGCCTGGACATAGGCCAGCGGATGTGACGCGGAACAAATGCCGCAGATACGCGATACGAGAAACGGGACCTGGTCGAACTGCAGCGTTTCGCTTATTTTTTCGATGCCGCGGTGATTATACGATATCCGCACATCGATATCGGTCACGATCTCGCCGTCAAGAGTCAACTGGAAATACTCCATTTCCTCCTGGAGCGGATGGAACGGTCCAACCGAGATAACAGCTTGTTTGTCTTTCGTTGTCATGATTTCACTTCTTTCCTGTAAGGATAAACCCCTTCGGGCCAGTCATCAGCGAGGACCAGCCGTCTCATATTCGGATGATTTTTAAATTCGATTCCCAAAATGTCATGTATTTCCCTCTCGATCCATTCGGCGGCGGGCAGAAACGGGCTGATCGATTCGACACAAGGATTCTTCTTATCCTTGATCTGCGACTTGATTGTCACGACGGTTCCGCATTGATCGTCCGAATAGTGATACAGTATTTCAAAATAATGATCGGAATCGATGCCGGTCGCAATCACAAACCGCAGATGTAAATCCTCAAACAAGTATTTGTTAACAGCAAAGCTGTTCTGCGATTCACAAACCAGGTATATCCGGTCATCATGAGTCTGTTCCGTGCGTATCAACTTATCTTTGATCGATTCGAGTTTTTTCATCAATTCATCTTTTTCCATAATCTTTTCCTGCTATAACGTCGCCAGTGCTTTAACGGCACCTGAGATGATGGCTTCGGGTTTAGGCGGACAGCCGGGGACATAAGCAATAATGGCGTCCGGGTCGATCTCTTTAATGACCTTATCGACCGGTCCTGCCACATGATAGCCGTCCTTGAAAATACCTTTATCACAGGCGCAGGCGCCGATCGCAAAAACCACACAAGGTTTGGAGGTCTGGCGATACACTTCCTGCAACCGGGGTTTGGCCTGTTCTGTTACGACTCCGGTGACTAACAGCGCATCGGCGTGTCGCGGCGAACCTACCAGTTTCATACCGAGACGCTCGATGTCAAATTTCGGCGTCAGGCAGTTGACGATCTCGATGTCGCAGTTATTGCAGGCGCCGGTATTGACATGAAACACCCAGGGTGACTTTTTTATCCAGTTCATCTTTCAACTCGTTTCCTTTTCATCAAATTCTGCACCATTAAAGCCATGTTATATTATAAGCGTTGCCGATCATCGCCATGACAATACAGGCAATTAAGAGCAAACCGCAATACACCCAGAAAAACCGCATCGCCTGATCGATGCGAACTCTGGGATTGGTATTTTTTATCAGGATTATCACAACCAGCACGATGACATATTTGCCGATTCCCAGCCAGAAATTGCCGGCAAAGCCCCCCATGAACAAGGTCACTAAGAATAACGGCAGTGCAACAAGCATCATCGACTGCATCAACTGCCAGATCGCCAACAGCGCCCCTGAATATTCGATCAACACGCCGCTGGCCAGCTCGGTTTCCGCCTCGGCCATATCGAAGGGAACATAGCCAATTTTAGCGTGAATGCACAACAAACTTACAGCAAAGGCAAGAAATCCGGAAATACTCAAAATCGGTGTATGCTGAGCGATCGCGGCCAGGTCCAGTTTGCCGCCTGTTTTGATAATGACCACGACAAACGCCAGAACAAGGGGCAATTCATAAGCCATGACCAGTTTCATTTCCCTGCTTGTCCCGATCGCGGCGTGCGGGCTTGCGCTGGCGCTGGAACCGAGGATCAAGGCCAGTGACGGCAGGACCATAAGATAAATCGCGACAATGACGTCACCGACAAAAGCGGTTTTTGTGATGGCGACCTGCCAGAGTATCGTCGATAATAAAATGATACCCGCAAGACCGATCAGAGGCGCAAGGATAAAAACGGTTCGATTGGCCTGTTCAGGGATCAGCGTTTCTTTCTGCATCAGTTTGAAGACATCATAAAACGGCTGTAAAACAGGCGGCCCTACTCTGTACTGAACCCTTGCACTAACGAATCTAACCAGCCAGCTTGCGGCCAACCCAATGCAAACCGTGAATAAAAATCCAGGAAAAACGATGATCCAAAACAGACTTTGTAACGATTCGCTCATTTTGCTTCCTTTTGTGTTTCTCTTAAGAACGGTTCCCAGGTGTCGCCGCCTGTGACTTTGACGACAATATTTTCAAATACTTCCTTGAGATTTTCTTCCGAAGGTTTGACCGGACGATATTCGATACTGCCGTCAGTACAGGTTTGAACACACAGAGGTTTTTCTCCATTGCCCAACCTGCCTTCACAGCGGTCGCAGACACTGCTTGGAAACGGTATCAGATCGGTATAGATGGTTCCAAAAGGACAGGCGATCGCACAGGTGCCGCAACCCGTACAAAGCATGTTTGCCCGTTTGAGAATCCCTTCATCGTCATCACTGGTCTTTATTTTTTCCAGAGCTTCCTGTGGACAGGCATAAATGCACGGAGCCGCTTCACACCGTCGACAAATCAAAGCGAAACGGATCATTTCCAGCAGTGAATCGAATCCTTTATTTTGCGGATGATGTTTATAGGAGCATTGAACGTGTGAATTATCCTGAATGTCACATTTCGCCAGATCGATAATCAGTTTTTCGTTCATTTGACAACCTTGCTTAGTCTTAATCCCATATTTTCGAGTAATTTGAAATTTTATCATACGTCAGCACCGGCCCGTCCCTGCAGACGTAATATTTACCGATCATACAATGACCGCACTTTCCGACACCGCAGCTCATATTTTTTTCCATCGAAAGATAAATATTTTCAGGTTTAAAACCAAAATCCAGAAGTTTTATCGTTACGAATTTCATCATGATCGGCGGGCCACATACGATCGCCGCCGCGGTTTTCGGATCGACATCATCCGGCGACAGAATATTGGTCACCACGCCGACGTTGCCCTTCCAGTCGCCGTTGGCACTGTCAACGGTCAGCTTCATATCAACACCGTCAATCTTCTGCCATTGGCCGAAAAGAGTATCCTTGTAAATAAAATCGGCGGGTGTTTTGGCGCCATAGCGACAAACGACTTGTTTAAAATCGTCGATCCTGTCAACAAGTGTTAAAAACAGGGAACGGATCGGGGCAAGTCCCACACCGCCCCCGACGATATAGATCTCCTTGCCCGCAAAATCATCCACCGGATAGCCGTTTCCATAAGGCCCGCGTATACCGACCGTTTGTCCCTTTTCGCATTCGTGCAGCATCGCGGTGATCCGACCGGCTTTCATGATACTGATTTCCATTTTTTCTTTATCCGAAGGCGACGACGATGGTGTAAACGGGGCTTCACCTTCGCCGGGCAGTGTCAACTCGACAAACTGACCGGTCTCGAATGAAAATTCCTCTTCAGGAACAACCACAAAACTTTTAATTGTGGGTGATTCCTCAATGATATCGACGATTTCTCCGACTATGGGTTTATAAATATTATCGTTCATAGTTATCTCTTCAGTTATACTTTGTTCTTTTTAATCTCCTTGCTCAGTTTCATTAATACCTCTCGAAGGTCCATCCCGCCAGCGTCGGCATCGACACAGCGCCCGCAGCCGACGCACATTTCGATACCGTAACGGTCAAGAAAATGGACAAATTTATGCATTAAGCGGTGCTTAAGACGGTCTCCCAAAACTTTATTCGGATTGGCTCCGCCGGCCACCGCCGTATAACCAAACCGCATACAACTATCCCACATCTTCATTTTAGCGAAATAATCGTCCTTTTTGACATCGTAAAGATAAAAACAGTGACAGGTCGGGCAGACCCGCGTGCACGCCTGACATTC
>CAZNET010000143.1:0-207 GCA_964571885.1 uncultured Pirellulales bacterium | reverse complement strand
CTGACATTCGATACATCCTTTGGCTAATTCGTCAAACAGTTCAGATTCCCCGCTTTGCTCAAGAATTTCTTTCGTTGGAAGATCAAATTTGAAATTCTTGTTGGCCTGTTCCAGGGCAAGTGTCATATCGGAACGATTTTTTGTCCTTTCTTCGATCAGCGAGCTGGGAACGTCTGCAAAAAGCTTTGAGTTTTCATAAATAAAACT
>CAZNET010000142.1:0-6726 GCA_964571885.1 uncultured Pirellulales bacterium | reverse complement strand
ATCCGAAGGATTCAACAAACCAGCGACGAGCAATGGGCGAGAAGCGACGATTCTGTCATCCCGAGCGAAGCCGAGGGATCTGTTAAATTACCATCCGAAGGATTCCGCAATCGAGCGACGAGCAACGAGTAACAAGCAACGATTCTGTCATTTCGACCGAAGCCGTGAACCGTATGGTTCATGGCAAAGTGGAGTTTCGTAGGATGCGCTTCAGCCCATGCTGATAAAAACAGCATCCCCTCCCGTGGGATTCCGCAAATATTGAAGCGAAGCGAAAATCCCGACCTGTCGGGAATCAATAATCATTTAAAACGTATCCTCAAATGCTCGTTCGGCCTGGATAAAATGAAATTCTTCTCGATCTTTTTGATCATCTCCTTCTGCTGATCGAAGATAAGCAAATGCACGGCTTCCTTGCATGTCACCCACTTGAAATCGCTGTGCTCCTCCGACAATGTCACCTCCGGCTCGCCGTCCACGAACGCGACAAAAACCGGCACCATATGAATACAGTCCTCGTCGATCTCATAAAAAGACTCGACCATATTCGACGAATACAGCCGCTCAACCGACAACCCCGTCTCTTCGGTCACTTCCCGCAGCGACGCCCGCCACGCCGTCTCACCGGCTTCGATCCGCCCCGTCACCATCTGCCAGACGCCCATCAAATAATCCGAATTTCTCTTCAACAAAAGAAAGTGACCCCGGCCTTCAAAAATCCTGCACACATGCACAGCCACTGTTAATGCCTTCACCGCAATAGGATGCCCGGACGCCATCAATTCCCAAACCCACACACAGTGTCATTCCCGCGAAGCTTGTCCCTTCGTATTTTAAGAAGGGAGCGGAAAGCCACAGTCATCAATTGTATAATCTGTATAGTCACGCAACTACCTCAAAAACTGATAAATAATCCGCTTATAATACTCAGCGCCTTTTTCAACATCGACCAGGTCAATGTATTCGTCCGGCTTATGACATAAATGACTTTTACCCGGACCGAAAATGACGATCGGTACATTTAACGGCGCCAAATGCGGTCCGTCCGTCGTAAACCCGACCGCCCTAGTCTGCGATGTCCCCACAGCCGTGCAAAACTGCTTCACAAAAGCACTCTGCGTGTCCGTTTCCAGTGCACCGACTGACCGCTTGATCCGTATCTCGGCATTGAAATCCGGGTCTTTGTTCTTCAGCCCGGAAAAGATATTTTCAAAATCGCTGATGATCCGCTCGTGATCCTGTCCCGGCAGGGTCCGGATATCGATGCCGATGCTACAACGGTCCGGGATCACATTCACCGCTTTGCCCGCAGCGATCGTATTGACACTCATCGAACAACTGCCCAGCAACGGATGAGCTCCAGCATCAAAACAATAATTCTCAAGCTCATTAAGCAAACAGTTCATCAACGAGATCGCGTTGATCCCAAGTTGCGGCTGCGAACCGTGAGCGGTTCTCCCCTGGGTCGAAATTTCAAGCCACAACATGCCCCGATGCGCCGTGACGATATCGAAATCCGTTGGCTCAGTAATAACAATACCTGTGACCGGTTCGTTATTTGGCTTAAATTTTTCGACAAAACGCTTGACCCCGCTGCTGTCGGTCTCCTCACCCGCGCAGCAAACCAAAACAATATCGCCTTTCAAATCCGTTTTTGAATCGACAATTTCCCGTATCGCGGTCACCACAGAAACAATCGCACCTTTCATATCCGCCGCGCCCCGGCCGTAAATCCTGCCGTCTGCTTCACTTGCTTCAAAAGGACTGTATTTCCAGCGGACCTGTCCCGGCGGGACGACATCAAGGTGACTGACAAATAATAAGCTTTTTTCTCTTACCGACCCCTTCACACAAACCAGAAGATTGGCCCTGTTTGGCCGCCAGATATCGGTATCCACGAATACATCGTAATCTTTAAAAAACTCAGAGATAACCTCAGCGGCTTGGATTTCGCCCTTTTCTAACGTCGAATCAGCTCGAATCAGATGTTTCAATAAATCTTTCATTATCACCCTATTATACGCAAAAACAGAATTAAGAAAATTAAGAAAATTTTAGTTGCAGTTTTTTGTTAAAATAAACATAATGGAGAATTGAGCATTTTTGACTACTATGAAGGAGCATAAATGGGTCCTGTATTGAACGGTTTAATAAAACTTCAAAGTATTGAAAATCGATTGCGAGCCGCAAAAAATAAACTCGCCAGATGCCGAAGAAATGTCATTATCAAAGAAAATCAAATCAGAAGCCTGACGAACAGCTATGAAGCGAAAAAAGAAGAGATCCAACTGACCAAAGTACAGTCCGACAGATTGGAAATGGAGCTGAAATCAAGAGATGAAGACATCGCAAAATTGAGGGCTTCGCTCAATAACGCCAAAACCAATAAAGAATATGCCGCCGTTTTGACACAGCTTAATACCACAAAAGCGGATAATTCGAAGATCGAATCTCAGATACTGGAATTGATGAAAGACATCGAAGTCGACGAAACAGAATGCGAAAATATCCAAAAACAAATTGAAGACGAGAAAAAGATTCTGGATCAAACACGCAAAGATGCCGAACAATCAGCCGTGAAATACCAGGAGGAAATTGAAGACATTCAAGTGGAATGGGACGAACAGGCAAAGACAATTCCGAAAGAAGAGCTTGAGATTTTTAACCGTGTCGCCGAAACCTATGACGGCGAAGCGCTGGCCACCGTCGAGGGACTGGAAGAAAAATCAGGTAATTACAGTTGCGGCGGGTGCTTTATGGGCATCACCGCCGAATCGGTCAACATGCTCATGACAAAAGATGAAATTATTCGTTGTCCAAACTGCACAAGAATTCTGGTTTTAACCGAAACACCGGAACCATAAAAGTTACGATGATTGATCTTGATTAATAATTACCTTTAGGGCTAAAATTCTATAGACTGATTTCTAAACAAAATCATAATAAATATGAATGTCAAAATCTGACGATCTTTCTTTAACGTGTACCTTTGTCTCGGTCATTAAAAAATTGGATAATTTGAATGTCATTGGTTTTTACAATTTAGTGATTAGGATTTCTAAAAGATAACCATGTCAAAAACATACGAACACATTATAATTTATACCGACGGCGGAAGCAGAGGAAATCCCGGCCCCGCCGCCGCTGCCTTTGTCCTGAATGACGACCGGGGACAACCTTTTTTTTCCAGAGCCCTTTACATCGGTAAAGCGACAAACAACGTCGCCGAATATACCGCCATCGTCGAAGCGCTAAAGGCCGTCGGCCAGTTCGAACCGAAAAATCTGACCATAGTCAGTGACAGCGAACTGATCGTCAAGCAGATCCAGGGCTTATACAAAGTCAAAAGTGAAAACATGAAACCCTTCTACCAGAAAACAATGGAATTGCTTGACAAATTTGAAAAATGGAAGATTCGGCACGTTAAAAGGCATAAAAACAAACAGGCCGACGAACTGGTTAATAAAGCCCTCGATCAAAAAAGAGATATTGAAATGAACAGTCATACTCCGGAAAATAAAACCAAACCGATTCGTCTCGGTGTTTTGATCAGCGGTTCCGGCAGAACGATGATGAATATCCTCAATCATATCAAAAGCAAAACTTTAAATGCGGAAATTGCCTTAGTAATAAGCTCGCGTTCGACCGTCAGCGGCATCGAAAAAGCCAAATCGGCCAAACTCCCCGTCAAGATTATCAGAACAAAAGATCATCCCGATATCGATAATTTCAGCAATACGCTCGAACAGGCCCTGACCGAAGCAAACGTCGATCTGGTCATCCAGGGAGGCTGGCTGTGTCTGTGGAAAATACCGAAAACCTTTGAAAATAAGGTCATGAATATTCACCCGGCTCTGCTGCCGAGCTTCGGCGGAAAAGGTATGTGGGGACATCACGTTCACGAAGCCGTCCTTAGCACCGGCTGTAAAGTCAGCGGATGCACCGTGCACTTCTGCAACAACAAATACGACGCCGGACCGATTATTATCCAGCGATGCTGCCCCGTCGCCGAGGATGACACCCCCGACACACTGGCCAGCCGCGTTTTCGAACAGGAATGTATCGCATACCCGCAGGCCATCCGGCTTTTTATAGAAAAACGTCTCAAGGTAACCAACAATAAAGTCTCAATAAGTCGCCCGTGATCCTGTCATTATGAATAAGCATCAGAAAAAAATCCTGTTAAATCTTTTCGCTGTCTTCGGCATAACGTTTATCATGGTCGTCGCCATGGTCAACTTCAAAGATTATGTCAACCGCTCCGAAGCGATGTTGGCAATGGATCAGGTCGGAAAATTTGCCCTCGGATATCGAAATGACAAAGGCCATCTACCCCCGGAAAAGTTTTTTTACGAAGTGAGAGAAAAAGTCCAGGGGGCACCCAGACTGCAAAACCTCGTCTATCGCGCCCGATGGATCGGCATCGATGCTAAACCCGATGATATACTGGCCTATGCGGAAAAAAACTATAACTCCCTCTTGTTGGGAAACGGCTATGTCGTTCTGAGGCTCAGCGGTCAAATCGAATGGATGGAAAAAAACGAGTTCGAAAAACTCCTCGAAAAACAGCAAACCACCTTCGAAGCAGAACTCACAAAATAAAAACCCACTTCAACGGCAATCTTCCTCTCAACTCTCCATCCTCCATCCCGCTCCGCATAACCAAAAATTTAGGGTGGGGCGAGCCCCACCAAAAATAATTTTCAATTTTCAATTCTCCATTCTCCATCCGAAGGATCGTCATCCCAATCGCCCCTCTGTCATTCCCGTGAAGGCGGGAATCCAGAATAGTAGGGTGGGGCTTGCCCCACCAAAACCACTAATCGTCATCCCGAGCGCAGCCGAGGGATCCATTAAAATTATCATCCGAAGGATTCCACAAACGAGCGACAAGCGACGAGTGACGGGAAACGAGTTTCTTCATTTCGACCGAGCGAAGCGGAGCGGAGAAATCTGACGCCAGTCACCCTGAGCGAAGCCGAAGGGTCTATTAAAATCAACCATCCGAAGGATTCAACAAACCAGCGACGAGCAACGAGTTTGATCCCGTAACGAAATGACAATAACCGACACATTCGTTTTATAGCTTCTTCCCCGTCATTTAGGTTCGGGTCGAAGAGAAACCAACCAGCGATCTCCGCTAGGTGGTACTAATAGGTACTGAATTTTACAAAAAATGAATTTTATCCTTAGTAGCTCCTGTCCTGCGTAGCTCCTGCGAAGAATCAGCGAAGAAGGAATGGCGACGGCGGATGTGGCTAAAAATAAAAAAAGCCCTGATGTTACTCAGGGCTTCGGGTTACTGTAAAAAATGTACTCACTCGGCCTTATCCTCGGCCTGGGCCGCCACCGCGGCCTTCTCTTCATCCTTATCCTCAACGCCTTCGAGCTTCAGATGCTCCTCGTCCTTGACACTGATATGAATCACCTTCTTATTCTTGAACTCGCCGCGAAGCACCGACTCAGAAAGCGGATCCTCAATATAATGCTCGATCGCCCGACGCAGCGGCCGCGCCCCGAACTCCGGATTATATCCCTTCTCGATAATGAACTCCTTCGCCTCATCGGTCAGTTCCAGCTTAAACCCGTGCTCGGTCAGCCGCTTGAACACCTTCGCCAGCTCATAATCGACGATCGTCTGCAGATTCTCACGCGTCAGCGCCTTGAACACAATCGTATCGTCCAGCCGGTTAATAAATTCCGGCCTGAAATGATGATCCACTTCCTTCTGCAGAAGCTCCTTCATCTTCTCATAATTCGCCTCCGGGCTCTTCTTGCCGAACCCGAATCCCGACTGATTCTTGATAAGATCCGCACCGATATTACTCGTCATAATCAAAATCACATTCTTGAAATCGATATTCCTGCCGAAGCTGTCCGTCAGCCGGCCCTCATCCATGATCTGCAACAGCATATTATAAACATCCGGATGAGCCTTCTCGATCTCATCAAGCAAAAGCACAGAATAAGGCCGCCGACGTATCCGCTCGGTCAACTGCCCCCCTTCTTCATACCCAACATACCCCGGAGGCGCCCCCACCAGCCTCGAAACGTTATGCTTTTCCATAAATTCTGACATGTCGAGCTGGATCAGGGCGTTTTCGTCGCCGAACATGAATTCGGCGAGTGTTTTTGCGAGGAGGGTTTTTCCTACACCGCTTGGTCCGAGGAAGATGAAGCAGCCTGTGGGTCGGTTGGGGTCCTTCAGGCCGGAACGGCTTCTTCTGACGGCTTTTGCAACGGCGTTAATGGCCTCGTCCTGTGAGACGACGCGTTTGTGCAGTTCGGTCTCGAGTTCGAGCAGTCGCTGTGCTTCCTTCTTTTCGAGTCTTGTCAGGGGCACGCCGGTCATGTTGCTGACGACCTCGGCGACGACCTCGGCGTCAACGGTTCCTGTGGACTCTCTGTTCTTGTCGTACCATTCTTTCTGCATTTTATTTTTCTGATTCAGGAGCTTTTGTGATTCGTCTCTCAGCGAGGCAGCGCGTTCGTAATCCGCAGCGCGGACGGCTTCGTCCTTTTCTCGCTGGAGCTGTTCGATACGTTCCTCGATCTTAGTGAGGTCCGGCGGGGGTGTCATATTCTTAATGCGTATCCTGGCGCCGGCTTCGTCGACGACGTCGATGGCCTTGTCGGGCAGACACCGGCCGGTGATGTAACGCGTTGACATTTCAACGGCCTGGAAAAGGGCCTCGTCGGTGAACTGGACCTTGTGATGCGCTTCGT
>CAZNET010000141.1:0-6741 GCA_964571885.1 uncultured Pirellulales bacterium | reverse complement strand
GTGGCGTTTCGAAGTTCCTCACGCTCGTGCTGCGCCTTGGTCGCCAGATTTGCGATTTCCCCTTTGGCCTGGCTTTCGGCCTCTTTGACGGCCTCGTCGATCGCTTTAACACGCTGATGCTCTGCCTGTTCAAGGGCTTCTTTTCGCTGCTGACGGGCTTGCTCGGCCTGTTTAGCGGCCTCTGCTTTGGCCTGTTCGATGATTTGTTGTGCCTGTGTCTCGGCTTCTTTGATTTTCTTGATCAATTCCATTCGAAACCCCAATTAAATGAATTCCGTTCCAAACGTATTATTAAAAGATAATATTATGAGCCTTCAACAATTAATTGCCAGAAAAAAATTTATATTTTTTTTCATAAACCCAAATAAACAAAAAAGATAAATGAATCTTTTTATCAGTACAGCACAAGTTAAAGTTTTGTTAATTTTATTATTATGTATTTGTTTATTTCCATGCTTTTGCGACGGCGTCGGCTACCTGTTTGTGGACGTTTCTGTTGAGCATGCTGGGCAGCAGGGCGTTTTTGGGCGCGATTTCTGCCAGTTTCTGTGCCGCAGCGATCTTCATTTCCATGGTGATCGCCTTGGCACGGATATCAAGGGCGCCTCTGAAGATGCCCGGATAGGCCAGGGCGTTATTGATATCTCTGCCGTCGGCTGCGATGGCGGCTCCGGCCTCGACGGCCTCTTCCTTGCTGATCTCGCCGATCGGGTTGCTCAGCGGCAGGACGATCGAGTCGGGATTCATTGCACCAATCATTTCCTTGGTGACCATATGCGGCCTTGAGACACCGATGAAAATGTCACTGCCTTTGAACCCCTCGGCCAAAGAGCACTGGATGTTTTTCTTATTGGTTACCTCAGCCAGTTTTTCCTTATAAGGATTCATATTTTCTTTTCTGCCCGGATAGATCGCGCCTTTGGAATCGAATACGATCACATCCTTTACGCCGAAATCCAGCAGGATATAACTGATCGCGATTCCCGCAGAGCCCCCGCCAAGCATGATGACGCGGCAGTCCTTTGGATTCTTATTTGTCACTTTCAGCGCGTTGATCAGGGCCGCTAACACGACCGTAGCCGTTCCGTGCTGGTCGTCATGGAAAATCGGCATATCAAGTTTTTCCATCAGTTTTTCCTCGATCTCGAAACACGCCGGCGCCGCCACGTCTTCGAGCTGGATCGCGCCGTAGCACGATGCGGTCCGCACGACCGTATCGACAAACGTATCGACGTCTTTGGTGTCGATCAATATCGGAAACGCGCTGATCCCCGCGAACTCGGCAAAGATCGAGGCTTTTCCTTCCATTACCGGCAGTGACGCCAGCGGTCCGATGTCCCCTAAGCCCAGCACCGCGGTGCCGTTGGTGATAATCGCGACCCGATCGCAGATGCCCGTAAACTCCCAGGCTTTTTCAGGGTCATCAACGATCGTGTTGCATACATTCGCCACGCCGGGCGTATAGACCATGCGAAGGTCGGTCAGGGTTTGGATTTTCGCTTTGCTGACGATCTCGATCGAGCCTCTGCGATGGGTCTCCATCACTTCGTCGGTAACACCGATCACATCGATGCCGTCTGTTTCTTTGATGAATTTCAGTAAGTCGTTATATTGCTGCATTGAGTTCAAATAAACCGTGACATCGCGGATCTTATACTGGCTTTCAAGATCGATCGTTTTAATTTCGCCAAGATTGGCGCCCGCCTCGCCGATACACGAACTTAGTTTGCTGAACATGCCCGGCTTATCCAGGGCCTTGCAGCGAAGCGTATAGATCAGCGTTGCGCCGTAGCGCTGCTGCCAGCTTGTTTCTTTCATATCAGTCATAATGCCAATTACCTTAAAAAACGTTATTTTTACAAACGACGCATTATAAGCATTATTTGCCGTTTCGCTAACAAAAAATTGTCTGTCGAGATATTTTCATGTTAAAATTGGCGACTGAGTAAAATCGGAGAGGCTGCATTTATTAATTTTTTTATCTATTTTAAAAAACCCTAAAAAAACCGATTGAGCGGTAAAGCAATTCATAAAAACTGGCCGATATAGGCTGTCAGTTACTGCCCGTAACTTTCGAGTTAGGTTTAATTATCAGCGAGCAAGGCATGGCCTTGACCTGAAAGACAAAAACTACCTGTTATGAATCGTAAGTGCGGGCGGTTTCCTTTTTAAAGGCTTCCACGCTGCGTTTTAAACGATCTGTTTTCAGATTTAAAAATAGAAGATAAGCGAAATAAATTAACCACATCGTGACAAAAGCCGCGCAAAGATAATTCATTGAGGTATTCCTTTTTGTAAAACTGTATTGGTTTTTAATAATTGATACCGTATTCGAATAAGAATAACCGACAGCAGTGCCGTTCCCGCCAGTCCGGTGAAAAACGCGGCACACTGCCAGTGGGTCTCGAATGAAAAACTGGGCCGGTGGATGTCACGGATAAACCGCGCGCTGATAATCACTAATGGGACATCAAGAAACGCAATAATGCCGAATATCGCGGCGATTGTTTTGCGCTTCTGCTTTTGGTCGATCGAGTGGCGAAGCAACAGATAGGTCGCCGACAAAAACCAAAGAATTGCCGAGCTGATCAGCCGCGGACTGGCCGTCCAGTAAACGTTCCACTGCGCCCTGGCAAAGATCATGCCGGTAGCATTCAGTGCCGTTGCAAAAACAAACGCGACCTCCGCACTGGCGAGAGAAATGGTGTCGAACGTATCGTTTCTCGTTCGAAGATACCGGATCGAAGCGATCATGAGAACCGTAAAACATAACAAGGCGCTGAGTGATGCGGGAACATGCAGATAAACGATATTACGGTCGACAGGGTATAATGATGCTGTTGTACAGCTTAAAACGGCCGATACCATGATGGAGGTAAAGCTGATGATAAGCAGTAATTTATTCATAAATGCTCAATCCTCAACGATATATTCGAACAACAGCCAGGACGCAGTGATAAAGATAACGTCAAACGCGGCTAAAAATCCTATGGCTTTCTTCGTGTTGCCGATCAAGGACAGAAGGGTATTTGGTCCCGTCATAACATTTTCATACGTAAATGCTCGGGCCAGCGAAGCGACAGCGGGTATGACGGCCGCCAGCAAAGTTGACATCACGACAATACTCAAAAGGAAATTCGACATCCTGATATTTATAGTGGCGCCGGCGAACAGGGTACCGGTACCTGTCACTGCAAGATTAAATAAAAGCAACGTCAATATCAGCACGGTCAGGGAATTAAGGATGGGGATATCGAACAACAGCCATATCGCCAGCACTAAAAAAACATCAAACAAACATAACACAAATGTGTTGGTTAAAAGTTTTGCAATGTAAATTCCACTTATATCACTTGTCGCTGCGGCAAGAGCTGCAAAGCAGTCATTTTCTTTTTCTATCATGAAATTTCGTTCACAGACTAAAATCCCGGCAAACAGCGTCGAAATCAAAAGCGGAACCGAAGCGGTTATAGGCAGGTAACTGTCGTTTGTCGAGCCGGTGGCTAAAAAATCAGCCGCCAGACGAAAGATCCAGCAGATCATAATACCCAGCATGACAATGGTCGGTAATAACTGTTTTGTTCTGAATTCATAAAATAGATCTTTTTTGATAATGTTTGCTATGAACCTGAATTGACCGGTTCTTCGTTGAAGTGGTATCCTCGAAGGGATATCGGGCTGTGGTATCTGGATGTCGGTTTGGTGCTGCCTTGCGTACGCTAAGTAATCGTCGCAAAAAGCATCACAATCCAATGTATCCACTGCCGAGACAAAGATCAGTCTGCCTTGGTCAAGAACCGCCGCATGGTCGCTTATCTTCAATGCGTCAGTAACATGATGACTTGCCAGAATCAGACAGCCGCTGTTGTGCTTAAATTCGGTCAGGATATCGATCAGAATGCGTTTTGATTCATCGTCCAGGCCCATAAACGGCTCATCGGCGCATAACACTGTTGGCCCGAGCAGCAGCGCCCGGGCGATCGCCAGCCGTTGTGTCGTCCCGCGGGACAAGGTATTGACCTTCTGATTCCTATACGCCGCCAGTTGGGTCCTTTCCAGCAGGAGGTTTATCTTTTTCTCTTTTTCTTCGATACCATAAAGCTCGGCAAAAAAATTTAGGTTTTCCCACGCCGTCAGGTGCGAATAAACCGACGCCTTGTCCAGAATGACTCCCAGATCGTGCATATCGGCATCTTCGGCATCGACGCCGTTAATAGATAGGTCACCTTTGGTTGGTTTTAAGACTGTTGATATGATTTTGATCAGCGTCGTTTTTCCCGCCGCATTTGGTCCGCACAAACACAAGGCCTTGCCTTTTTCCAATGAAAGATGAATGTTTGTTAATGCTGCCTGTTCGCCGAAGTTTTTTGATAAATTATGTATAACAACAGCGGGATATTCGATATTTGTTTTCTCTGGATCCATCCGTTATGATTATTTTTCCTCTGGTTCGATTTTGCTTTTCAACTCATTGGTATATTTCGATTCGCACCTTGTCAGGATCAGGGTCGCGGATAAAGTGCTTTTGTCGGCAAGCCTTCCTTCGACAACGACCTCCTTGCCCGGCTCGAAATTCTTCGGCATCATGCCTTTATACTTTACAATGATGCTGCTTGTCTGTCCTTTCAGTCTGAAATCGATTTGCATATTCTCAATATCTGCATTAATACTGTCCTCGGCAACGAATCCCGCGATTCGAACAACGGGTTGGCCGGATTGATTGGCCCGGTTGTAAAGATCACTCTGCATCAATTCGTCAACCGTATAATAATACGCCCAGGACGATTGAGCACTGAGATAAATCACAAATACTATTGCTCCGGCGATAACAAGAATGCCTAAAGCCGTTTGGATTTGTTTATTTTTCTTCATGAATAGTCCTTTAAATCCAGCCTATGAAGCACTATAGTGTATCTCAGTTCTATGATAAATGCAATGAAAGATATTTGGTCGAAAACCAGTTTCTTTCTTGACAAAACAGGCAATATTGTGGACAATGAGCTTGTATATTTAGAATATATAAAGGAGGATTTTGTATGCGTTTAGACGTACAACAACACGAAAAGCCATTCAAGGAATTCAATTTCAACGAGGGACCCGTTTATTTCGGCAGAGGCGCCGGCAATCAGGTTCATCTGCCTGACAGAGCGATATCTCGCCAGCATGCCGTGATTTACGAAACGGAAGATAAAAAATGGATGCTTGAAGACCTCGATTCAGCCAATAAAACCTACCTCAACGGCGAGGCGATTCATAAATCAGAGTTAGGCACAGGGGATTTTATTCGTATAGGAGATTTTACGGTAAAAGTCAGCTTTGATGACAAACAGCAAATGGAACAGATGCAGAAAAACGACCTTGAAGACACGATGGCCGGTGATATGCGCGGCCGCAGATCATTATCCGCGAGATCATGCCCGGCCAGGCTCCGCCGATCCGGTTTCCCGGTTTGCGGTCTAAGGATTTTTTTGACGCGACCCATACCATCAGTCAAACGCCAGACCTGGATCATCTGTTGACAACGCTGCTGGATATTCTGATGGAACAGTTCAGTGCCCGTCACGGCTGGGTCGCTCTGCGCGATCAGCCCGGCGGACCGATGACATGTCACGCGGGAAAGGATAAAAAAGGAGAGGCGGTGGACATTGCCAAACTTCAGCACGCCGATAAAATTAAGGAAGCCGTCGAGAGAAATAAATTCTATTTGTATCTGTTTTCCCGCACACCAAGTCTGACGGGTGAGACAAAAAAGGAGATCCGTTCACTCATGATCGCGCCGGTCCGTTGTCCTGCCGGCACCTACGGCATCATGTATCTCGATAATATGACCGGCGACGACCACTACAGCCTCAGCGATCTCGACTATCTCATGCTGCTCGGTATCCACACCGCCACCGTTATCGATACCATGCAGTAAAAAATGATTATTGTCGTTTGTATTTTCCCATCAACTGTCCTTCGGCGAGGATCTTGCCTTGCATCGCTTGGCTCACATCGGCTTTGGTCGCTGTGGAATCGAGCTGCAGTTTATCATTGAGGGCATAAACCTTGAAATAGTATCGGTGGACACCGCTGGGCGGACACGGCCCGCCGTAACCGGTCCTGCCGAAGTCCGTTGTCCCCTGGATCGCTCCATTGGGAAGCTGACCGTCTTTGGGCATATTCTCATTGAGTTCGGTCGTACCGGCCGGCAGATTGAACAGCACCCAATGCACCCATGTCCCCATCGGGGCGTCAGGATCATCCGCGATTAAAGCGATACTTTTCGCTTCTTCAGGAATCCCCTCAAATTTCAGGGCCGGAGAAATATCCATTCCGTCACAGGTATATTTTGCAGGGATCATCCCTCCTTGTTCAAATGCCGGACTTACAATAGTGATCGTCATTTTCGCACCTCCTTCATTTTGCGTTTTTTGTTCGGTTTCTTTGCAGGAATTAACTAGCGCAAGAAGTCCCGCCAAAAGTAAGATCGTTATTTTTTTCATATCTGAACCTCCATATCGGAACATCAGGTTAATTCTTTAAGAGAACTTATAAGACCGGACAATGTATCCATGGATAGAAAGACCAACGATAAAACTGCGATAATCCACATAGCGGGCTTGATCTTAAAAAGATGGCCCGCCACGATATTGATGATAACAAATGAAATAAAACCGAACGCCAGTCCTGTGCTGATGCTGTAGCTCAGCGCGATCATAACCATGATGATAAACGCCGGAAATGCCTCGTCGATCCTTT
>CAZNET010000140.1:0-6874 GCA_964571885.1 uncultured Pirellulales bacterium | reverse complement strand
CGGAATGATCTCACCGGCCTTTTCGATCATCACGGTGTCCCCGACCCGAGCATCAAGCCGTTCGACTTCGTCGAAATTATGCAGCGACGCTCGTTTAACGGTTGTTCCCGCCAGCCGGACCGGTTTTAAATTGGCAACCGGCGTCAGAATGCCGCTTTTACCGACCTGAACATCAATCGATTCGATGACCGTCTGGGCCTGCTCTGCGGCGAATTTATAGGAGATGCACCATTTCGGCGCCCTGCCGGTATAGCCCAGAATGTCACGCTGAGCAAAATTATCAACCTTGATGACCATCCCGTCGATCTGATAGTCCAGCTCAAAACGTTTTTTGTCCCATTGATGACAAATACCCATTACTTCGTCGATGTTCTCCGCCTTTTCGATATGAGGATTGACCGGCAGGGAAAAGGCTTTTAACTTTTCAAGCATTATAAAATGATCTTTGGCCAAAGGCTGTGACATCTCGCCGGTCGCATAGGCAAAAAATGACAGGTTCCGCCGGGCGGTCATCCTTGCATCGAGCAGTTTCAACGAGCCGGCAGCGGCGTTACGCGGATTGGCAAAGGCCGGTTCGCCGTTATCGAGCCGCTGCTGATTGAGTTTTACAAAAGATGACGTCGGCATATACACCTCACCGCGAACCTCAAGGACATCGGGAACATGATCACCCGTAAGGGACAAAGGAACCGCCTTGACGGTACGGACATTGTTGGTGACATTATCTCCAACCCGACCGTCACCGCGGGTCGCCGCTGTAACCAAATGACCCCGCTCATAGCGCAGGCTGATCGCCAGTCCGTCGATCTTCAGTTCCACCACATATTGATAGTCATCGGATCCGAGTTGTTTCCGGACCCGATTGTCAAATGCCTTTAGTTCTTTCTCGTTATAGGTGTTATCGATACTCAGCATCGCAACGGAATGTGTCACCGACTCGAATCCTTCGAGCGGCTGACCGGATACCCGCTGCGTGGGCGAATCGGCTGTGATCAATTCCGGGTGTTCGGCTTCAAGCTGTTTTAACTCGGCAAACAGCTTATCGTATTGCCGGTCGGTGATCTGAGGCTGACTGAGCACATAATAAAGATAATCATGCTGACGTATTTCAGCCCTCAGACGTTCGATCTTTTTCTGGACATCCGAACTCATAACAGAAATGTTATAAACGTAAACGGTGATTTTTTCAAGTGCAACTTTAACGAATACCGGGAATGTAGATCGATCCGGCTTAGTTTTATACCTTGACGGTTTCCTCGATCAACTGGTCTTTATCTTCGCTCTGTTCCTGCGGCGGCACCGGCTTGGCCTCGATGGGTAGATAAATTGTAAAGGTTGTACCCCGGTTGACTTCGCTTTCGATATCAATTCTCCCGCCATGAGCGGTAACAATCTTATTAACAATGGGCAAACCAAGACCTGTTCCCTGAATTTCTTTACCCGGCCGATGCACACGGTAAAACTGATCAAAAATCTTTGGCAAATCATCCTTAGGGATTCCCATACCCGTATCAGCGACGCTTATTTGCATTTCATCATTTTCAAATTTCGCGTTTACCGTCACCTGTCCATTTTCGGGTGTGAATTTGATGGCATTGCTTATCAGGTTTGTCAATACCTGGATCATACGGTCGCTGTCGAAGACGCCCTGAGGAATATTATCCTGCAAATTTATTTGAAGATTGACATTCTCCTTTTTGGCGAACGGTCCCATCGCATTACAGGCGTCCCGAATCACCTCGGAAACGTCGTTGGGGCTCATATGAAATTCCATCCGGCCGGCACCGAGTTTTTGAAAATCAAGTACATCGTTAATTAATCTGCTGAGACGGTCAATATTCCGTTTGGCGATCTCAAGGAAATTTTTTTGTCCTTTTTTTACCCGTCCTGCTTCACCGTTAAGAACAATGGAAATACTCTCTTTAATCGATGTCAGAGGCGTACGCAATTCATGGGATACGGTCGAGATAAACTGGGATTTAATTTCCATTGTCTCCATGAGCTTGCGTTCGGCGATTTTACGTTCCGTAATATCCGTGATAACACCGATGGAACCTGTTATTTCTGCTTCCGAATCCTTTTGAACACTCAATGAAATATCGACATCGATAATCTCGCCGTTTTTCTTCAGCATCTTCGTTTCAAGATGATGCTGCATGCCTTTTCGACGGATATTGGACTTTCTGATTCTTTCCCATTCTTCTTCGGGATACAGCGTTTTAATGGGCCGGAGATAGAGATCTTCCTTCGTCATTCCCAGCATATCTTCCATGAACTTATTCCATGAAATCAGCCGTTCTTTTTCATCGACCAGCGTGATAGCAACAGCGGAATTTTCAAAGATTGTCCTGTATTTATTCTCCGCGACGCTCAGTTCCTGCTCCGCTTTTTTACGTTCGGTGATATCGTCAAACGCGACGACCACATGCATTTTGTCGTCAACGGTTGTCGGTTCGACACTGATCCTGAACCAGGGCTTGACGATTCTGCCGTTGATCTGCAGTTTCGGATGATACTCGATATTTTTCACCGGTCGTCCGAGACGAAATACGTCGTTCACCGCTCGGGTAAGAGGGCACTGACTGCAGTGCTTACTCTGCTCACAGCCTTTCTCGGTGCTGTAAACACATCCAATGACACTGCCAAAGCGCTGATATACGATCTGAGAATATTCCTTCTGAACCATCTGACGGACAACTTCATTGACCCGTTTGACAAGGCCGTCTTTATTCAGCAGCATCATACCGACAGGCGCCGCGTCGAAGATCGTTTCCAGGTTCCGCTGCTTTCGGTCCAGGATTTCATGCATCTGCTTTCGCTCGGTGATATCGATATCCATACAGTACACTTCCGCCACGTCACCGTGCTCGAAAACAGGGAACATCGAACTGATAACCCATCGCTTCTGATTATCCTTTGTGGTGATGAGAAGTTCTTCGGGTTTCGTGGGCTGATGGGTTTTATAAATTTCTTCGAGCGCTTTTTCAAACGGTCCCAGGGAATCTTCGGTAAGAATAATATCCTGAAGCCGCCTGCCGACGACTTCGGCGGCGCTATAGCCGTACAGCGTTTCGCTTGTTGCGTTCCAATGAGAGATTTGTCCCTGCCTGTCAAATCCCTGGATCGCGACCATTGGCGCGTTCTCGATGACCGCTTCGAACCGCCCCAGGGCCTCACGTAGAGATTCTTCTGAGCGTTTTCTCGCTTCTCGCCTTTCGATAGTATAACAGATACTTCGTTCGAGAACATCCTCGACTATTTTGCCCTTGACCAGGTAATCGTCGGCCCCCTGCTTGATCGCCTGAATGCCGATTTCTTCATCGTCCAGACCGGTACTGACGATCTTGACAATATCAGGAGCTTTTTCATCGAGTTTGGTGACGGTATTGAGATTTTTACTGTCGGGAAGATTCAGATCAGACAAAATGACATCGTATTCGTTCTTTTCGAGCAAATCCAGCGCTTGCTTCAGTGTTCCGCTGGTATCGACGTGTTCGATCGGTAGAGATGATTTTGCAAGCAGCCGCTCGAGCAGTTTTCTGTCGATAATATCATCTTCAAGAACAAGAATCTTCAGTGGTTTTGAGGAACTCAGCTTCATGAAACTTTAAATCACCCTTCGTTTATTTACATATCCCGGCAAAAACCGGTAAAACCAATTAACTATCATCGTTTTGCAGAGCCGCGGTGATCTTCTCCAGTAACTGGGAAAACTCAAACGGCTTGGCAACATAATCCGAAATACCGTAAGCATTGACGATCTCAATATCTCTTGCTTCACAAAGCGCGGTGAGCATAATCACTTTTGTATCTTTAAGCTGCGGATCCGACCGCAGACGTTTGAGCATTTCCCTGCCGTCCATCACCGGCATATTGGTGTCAAGCAAAACAAGATCGGGTTTTTCACTGGCGATCTTTTCCAGTCCCTCCTGACCGTTGGATGCGGTTATCACCTTGAAGTTATTGCTTTTCAAACGAAATTGAATCGTATTGACCAGGTCCGGCTGATCGTCGATGACCAGGATTTTTGCCTGCCCTGTTTTCTTTTTTGACTTGAACAATCCTAACATACTCACTCCCTTACAGAGAACAGCATATTTTATTTAATTTTCACCGGCTTTAATATCGTCTTACTCAGGCAGTGCAATTAATAAAATAAAACTATCCCGAATAAAAAAACAAAATTGATACATCTTATTGGTTTAGCCTTGATTTATAGGACTTACACCGTTCGATATCCGAAGAACTTAAAGATCAATATTAATTCCACTAGGTAACAATTTATCGGCCCTTTTGTCACTTGTCATCGCCTGATCGTATTATGTAAACGATTATTTCTTAATTAAGTAGAGCTATCAGTATGTCGATAGCCAAGCATTGGAAAGTACAGGTGTTATCTGGATTGATACGATGGCAAAATTAAATGAAACAATCGCGTTTATCCTAAAAGAAAATATACTGGATAAAAAGGCGCTCAAGGCGGCATTGGAAAAACAAAAACAAACGGGGCAAAGCCTTGTCGGCATATTGAAAAAAGACAAACTCGTTAACGAAGAACAACTGACCCGGATCATTGCCGCAGCCAATAAAATCGAATTTATTAATCTGTCGCCGGACATGGTCGATCCAATGGCGGCCCACCTGGTTTCATCGGAAATCGCCAACCAGTATACGATGATCCCTTATAAGCAGGATGAGAATCAACTTTATGTAGCAATGAGTGAACCGCTCAATATCGCAGCGCGGGACCAGATCGAAATACGTACCGGCTATACGGTTATCCCGGTCGCGGCGACCCCAAATGCCATCCGCCAGGCCATTCGATACCATTTTAACGTTCGAAACGCCACCCGTCAGGCGATCGTTTCGATGCGTTTGAAATCGGATGCCAAAAAGGAAAAAGAAAAAAGTAAATCGGGTGAGTCGAAATCGATCCGGGTGACAAATGATCCGATCACAAAACTGGTTTCATCCATTATTTACGGCGCGATCGATTCCGGAGCCAGTGATATTCATATCGAACCTCAGCAACCGGATATGCGGATTCGTTATCGTGTCGACGGCTTATTACACAACGCCATCGAGGTCCCGTCCAGCGTTCAACTGGAAGTGATTTCGCATATCAAGGTGCTGGCCGATATGGATATCTCGGAAAAACGTATTCCGCAGGACGGACACATTCAGATGCAGCATGACAACAAGATTTACGATTTGAGAATTTCATCCCTGCCCTCGGTCGGCGGTGAAAAAATCGTTATCCGAATTCTCGATAAAAGCTCGAACAAATGGTCGCTCGATAACGTTGTCAGCTCGGATAAGGATAGAGAAAAATTTTACAGTTTACTGAAAAACCCCTACGGGATGATATTAATGACCGGCCCGACCGGCTGCGGCAAAACGACGACACTGTATTCGCTGCTTCAAATTCTGAATAAACCCGAAAAGAATATTGTCACGGTCGAAGATCCGGTGGAATACAGACTTGACGGCATCACCCAGGTCCAGGTTCTGCCGGTCGCCGGGCGAACATTTGCCTCAGCGCTTCGAAGCATATTACGTCAGGATCCGGATATCATTCTGGTGGGAGAAATCCGTGACCTGGAAACCGCTGAAATTGCGATCAGCGCTGCGTTGACGGGCCATCTGGTTTTAAGCACGTTACACACCAATGACGCGGCCGGAGCGATTTCGCGTCTAATCAATCTTGGTGTTCAGCCTTTCCTTGTTTCATCGGCCATTTTAGGAACGGTCGCTCAACGGCTGATTCGAACGGTATGTCCCAAATGTAAATCCGTCTATCAGCCTAATGCCGAAGAAAAAGATATTCTGCAAAGCGCGACAGATCCGATTTCATCAAAAGCAAAACTCTATAAAGGAAAAGGATGCGACAACTGTTATCAAATGGGATACAGCGGACGAAAAGCCATCTATGAGATCCTTTCCGTTTCCAAAGATATCAAGGATATGATCGTCAGCGGTAAAAGCGACCTGGAGATCAAACGGCAGGCGGTCAAAGAGGGAATGAAAACGCTTTTCCGTTCCGGCCTGGAAGATATTTACGCCGGCCAAACAACACTTGAAGAAATTATGCGGGTTGTCGATGTACGAGATGTGGAATGAGCGCGTATAGTTGTACCATAAAAAACGATAAAGGTGATGTCTTTACAAACACGTATGACGTTGAAAGCGTCAAACAGCTTCGCCGGGACATGCGCAAAATGAATTACGAGCTCGTCAAGGCAAAGCGTGATAAAGCGTCTTCCTTTAAGAAAACGAGGATCACCCAAAAAGAAGTTATTGCTTTCGCATATAAATTCGCCGGTATGACGTCAGCGGGACTGCCGATCCTAAAATGCCTCGATACACTCGTCGAACAGACACAAAATCAGTCCTTCAAAAAAGTAATTGCGGAAATACGAGATCAAGTCGAAACAGGGTCGTCATTAAAAAACGCATTTGAAAAACATACCAAGCTCTTCTCGAATTTTTTCATCGGCATGCTCGAAGCCGGCGAATCGAGCGGCAAAATATCCGAGACCCTCGAACTCAGTGCCCTCTATCTTGACAAGCAAAACGATTTAAAAACCAGAATCCGCTCGGCTTTCGCTTATCCGCTCGCGGTAGTGGTCATGGCGACGATCGTGATCGGCGCTTTGATCGTTTTTGTAGTCCCGGTCTTCATGAAACTGTATAAACAGCTTAAAGTCGAGCTTCCCGGACCGACAAAATTTTTGGTTATGCTCAGTACGATGTCCCGCGACTGGTGGTGGTTTATTCTCATCATTGTCTGTTTGTCGATTCTGATTACCAGAAAATTATCAACGAATCCGATATTCAGAAAAAAATGGGATCAAATCAAACTGAATATGCCGAT
>CAZNET010000139.1:0-6896 GCA_964571885.1 uncultured Pirellulales bacterium | reverse complement strand
TCTATCGGAGAAAAAAATTCTTATTTTACAATCACGATTGCGGTCTTGTTAATATCCGCCCTGGCAAAAGGAATACTGGGCATCATCCTCGGCTCATATCAGGAACCAAAGGAAAGTGAATCAAAGGTTATCTTGAATGAAAAACAAAAGAACACACAAAACAAAATATAAAGATTCCTATCGATACGTAATTTTACGTATATGGGGAAATAATCTCGATCCGGAAAATATAACAAAAAGATTAGCGATTCAGCCTTCTGATTCTTGGAAAAAAGGAACCTATATATCAAAAAGTGGGCGTAAATACAAAAAAGATTATGGGCAATGGATACTTGAATCTAATGTTCGTGAAAATGCGACTTTTGAATTGCGAATAAAAAATATCATAGAACAAATTGAACCTCACAAGAGAGCAATGAAAAATATATTAAGGGAATATAAAGCAGATTTAAAAATTGTAGTCACTCCTCACGACGAAGTGGCCGTTTGGGGGCATTCGTTTAATTCCGAACTAATAAACTTCTTTACAGAATTGGGAATCGACATCACATTTGCTTTTGACATACCTGATAAATTTAATACTTTAACTGGAGTTATAATTAATTCATAAGGAAAATAATTTATGAATAAGATATCCAATTATCCGGACAAATCAGGAAACATAGATATTTATATTGAAGATATCGAGGAAAAACAACAAGCGGTGTGTATCGTTGGCGATCCGGATGGTCTTCGATATTTAGCATCTCTTCTCAACTGGCTTGCTGACTTTGATCAACAAAGAAATAATGAACCAGAAGGCTCTCGGGAACACATCCATCTGCACGCAAATGACCAACTTGGAAACCATTCATGCGAAGTAGAAATATGCCGGGCCGATGCCAAAGGAACCGGTGAACTGGCGGAATTCATGAAATAAATGTAAAATATTTACTTAATAATTGTAATTTGGATAATATATAAAGCAATATAATATATGCATTTATAAATATTTCATTAAAACATTAAGTTATTTCTTGCAAAATACAAAATGAATTGTAATTTGCGAATCATGTTAAAAAGACAATACGAAAAACTCGTTACGAAGCGGCTGGAAAAATATCCCGCTGTTGGTCTGATCGGTTCGCGTCAGTGCGGAAAGACGACACTGGCAAAATCATTAAAAGGGCTGTATTTCGACTTGGAAACTGAAGCTGACCGTGTCAAGCTCGACGCCCAATGGCCGGATATTGTCGATTCGGACAAACTCGTGATCCTCGACGAGGCCCAGACAGTCCCGGAAATTTTTCCCCGCCTGCGGTCCGCGATAGATCAAAAGCGTAAAAAGATGGGCCGGTTTATGATTTTAGGTTCGGTGTCACCGGCACTGATGCGGCAGGTTTCAGAGTCACTGGCGGGGCGTATCGCGATCGTCGAGCTGACGCCTTTTATTCTGAACGAGTTGCCCGACAAGCCGGTGGACGATCTCTGGTTTTACGGCGGATTTCCAGACGGCGGGATTCTCGATCCGGATCAATATCTGCATTGGCAAAATGATTACATGACAATGCTCACCCAGCGCGATCTACCGCAATGGGGAATGCCGGCCAAACCGGTTACCACGCAACGCCTGTTGAAAATGATCGCGGCGGACCACGGACAAAACTGGAACGCCTCCCGGATCGGATCGAGTATCGGCCTGAATTACCAAACCATCAACAGCTATCTCGAATATATCCGAGGCAGCTTTATTGTCAGACTGCTGGAACCTTACGCGGCCAATATCTCAAAACGCATCAGAAAGGCCCCGAAAATCTACTTCAGGGACACCGGACTGCTGCACGCCCTGATGCAGGTAAAAAATATGGACGACCTGTTCGCAAAGCCCTGGGTCGGTGCAAGCTGGGAAGGATTTGTCATCGAACAGATCATCAACAACCTCAAATCCGCGGACAAAATTTTCAATCCGTATTATTTAAGAACCTCCGACCAGCATGAAATCGACCTGATACTGGATTTCGGAAGCAAACTTTATGCCATCGCGGTTAAACTTACAAGTTCCCCCGATTCAGACGATATCAATCGACTAAAACAGGCCGCCGAGTTGATAAAAGCCGACCGCTTTATCATGGTGTCACGAACAAAAGAACACATCGCGACAGATAAATTCGTATCCACAAATCTCCAGCAGGTTCTGAAGCTTTTAGTTGAAAACGACTACGTTAGTATTTAATAATCAATTGCATTTCATGACAAAGAAAAAAATTTTATACTATGCGGTTACTGTAATTGTAGTTATTGCATTTATTATTTCCTTTGCGTATCCTTTTATTTCGAAAACTGAAAAAACAGCAGAAGAGTCACTTATTTTAGAAGGAAAACTATTCACTATCAGTAAGGTTTCAAAGATAGCATCAGTATTTTTTTCTATTATGGTGATATTGCTAGCTCAAATAAAAGATTCTTTTGTGAAAAAAACTGAAACACTAAGGTCTGTCTCGAGAATAAAAAGAATCGCCAACCTGACTTACTATATTATATATATCGCATATACGGCTATTTTTATTGCATTAGTAACACAGATAATCGTACTTTTTCAGTTTGATACTTTGAAATTTCATTATCTTATAAATTCAGGTTTTCTCATTACGCTGGCGTTTTCTGTTTACGTAATTGTTTTAATGGTTTATGAAAAAGAGTCTGTTGATTATTTTAGAAATAAAAGTCAATCAACTATTCTGGCCGCTATCTTATTAGAGAGATACAATAAATATTGTGAGAAGAAAAACTACGAGAAGGCTTACGCCGCTTTGTTTCGTGCATGTGAAGTGAAACCTTCTGCAATGGAACTGTGGTGTCGATTGGCTTTCTTTTGCGATATTGTAATGAAAAAAAGCAGTGAAGCGGATGAATATTTAGAAAAAGCAAAGAAGGAATACAACATATCAAAAATTCTGTAGATCTTGATCCTCGGCCAGATAAAATCAAACAATATAAAGAAATGCTATTGGAACTAAACCTAACTGACGATTCGACGGAGTAAACAATAAAAGTATTTTCTATTGTTTTACAATCACGGTTTTTTCAGGGGTGATGAGTTTATATTTTATGCCGCGCCAGGTGATGGTGTTGCCGAAGGCTGAGGAGAGGATGAAAAACAAAAGCATAGGCGACCACAGCCAGAAGAATACGACATCGACAATTTTCGCGAATCGGTTCTGGGGGACGGTTTTGCCAAGGACGATCGAAATCGTCACTTCTCTAAGAATGGTCCTGAACAACTGGCCGAGGACAAACACCACCGGCACGGCGGCATATAACCAATGCCCCTGCCCTTGCGAATAAGTAAGAAAAGCGACCGCAGCGGTTGCCCATAGACCGAGTATCGAATACAGATTGCCGATCAGGCCGAACAGCCAGATGCCCGGCGAATTAACGCGCGTGATAAGAAACTGCCTTCGGGCAAATTCGAACAGTTTGCCGAACGTGATCGATCCATACGAAGGAACCAGACAGGCCGGCACAAAAACCACTTTTTTACCGGCGTTTTTCACCACCCGTGTCAGTGTCAAATCGTCACTAAGAGCTGTTCGCCATATCTTATCGAGACCGATCTCCTTGAACAATTGAACCCGGATCGCCATCGAACCGCCCCAGGCCTGGTTGAAACGCGAATTACCGAGCCACTGTGAAATTTTGCCGTTGATCGCTGTCATTGCCAGTGTCGCAAAATTGTTCCTGGTGGGGATGAACCAGCGGTAACCGGTCGCACAACCGTTCTTTTCATGCTCCACCGGAAAAACAAGGTGGCTTAACCAGTCTTTATGCACGCAGATATCCGAGTCGGCAAAAGCGATCACCTCGATGTCACTGCCGACCCGGTCAACACAGTACAGCAGATTATGGATCTTCTGACTGTTCGTTTCTGACTTCCCCGCGACATGAACCGTAATCGCCCTGGCCAGTGAGGTCGGCGAAAGCCTGCTGATCAAAGAAAGCAGCTTGGCGTAAGCCGGATCGTCTTTGCCTTCGACGACAAACCACAGGGTAAAACCTTCATAATTCTGACGGAAAAAAGATGAGATGTTTTTTTCGAAGTCACGGTCCAGCCCCTTGCAGGGTATGATCAATACGGTTTTTGGCCGGTACAAGCGCTTTCGGCTGTAGCGGCCCATGACATAATGAAAATTCCGGAGTGCCTCGATGACAAAAAATACCTGTGAGACAATCAAACCCCAGCAAAGTGTACTATACCATTCCATTGGCTGTTACGCAAATCATCAATAATAAAATCGATTCACTCGATGGACGCTAAAGGGACAATATTTTCCGTCAGCTCAGTGACCGTGTAGGACTTATCCAGATCCAGCGAAACAATGCAGCCGTGGTTGTGATCACACGCCAGAATCAGCAAATTGTTTCCTTCTCTTCGCCAACCCTGCTGCTGAGGCTGATGTCCCAAAATAAACAATTTGACACCCATCCGCTGAGCCATCTTGTCCAGCAGACGCGGACTGTGTCGCCTGCCCCACGTTAATAAATAAGCCGATCCGGGCCTCACAACATCATTCACACGCAAAGGTCTTTCAAATATCTGATAATCGAATTGATCGACAAAACGATCTGACGGCAGCGAATGCGAACACCAGACTCCGTTAGCGCACCTGACCGCCAGCGGCTGTGAAAACAGGAACTGCTTCAGGCCCAGTTTTATTTCTTCGCTGAATTCTTGATATTCCCGATCCATGGCCGATCGCATGGACTGGTTCATCTCTTCGCCGTTTTTCATGACCTCGCTGTTATTAATAAACGCCGTATCATGATTGCCTAAAATGAGATGAACCCGATGCGGAAACCGAATTTTATATTGGATCACGTCAAACAAAAGCTGATAGGAAATACAGCCGCCATACAGATCCTGTTCACCGCCGTGAATGATTTCCTGCAGCACAATATGTCTGTCCGGATGGTTAGTTAGATCGGCATAGGAAACAATTTTCTCAAAATTACGTCGATGGCCGTGAAGATCACCCGTTACGATCAAATGACCCCGGTTCGGCAAAGACACTAAACCGGCCTTGCGATATTTATTCTTGATGTTGGCTTCGATGCCTCGTTTTAGAAGTTCAATTATTGTTTGCGGCATTTTTCGTCAATTTGATTTTGTCACCTAACATGCTGTGAATAACCAGATCAAGCTGCTGGGTCAACTCGACCATATTCCTGGGTCTTTCCATCGGCTCCTTTTTGACGCATTTCATAATCAGATTGGATACGCTCTCCGGTATCTGCCGTTTCAGTTTATGAGGCGGGATGCATTTCTTGGGAGCCGCCGACGCCAAATCAGTCGGATTTTCTGTTTTCTTGGGGATCAGCGTCGGGACATTATGTCCCGTCAAAGCCCAGTACATTGTTGCCCCAAGATTAAAAATATCTGTTTTCGCACCAAGCGGTTTGCGGTGTACCTGCTCGGGAGCGATATAATCCGGCGTTCCCTGGATCCGCTGTTTGATCGTTCCGATCTTGCAGCTTTGCCCCAGATCGATAATCCTGATTGAGCCGGCCTTATTCATTAAAATATTATTCGGCTTGATATCGCAATGGACATAACCGCGCTGATGCATTGCATGAAGGCCGTTGGCCACCATTCTGAATACCAGCAGCACATCTACTAAACTCAGCGTAGGCCCTTCCTCAAGCGACAGACCTTCGAATAATTCCATCGACAAAAGAACCTCCTTGACCTTGAGCATACTCCGGATCTTTTTCAGTTTATAACATTTTCGAATGTAAGGATGGTCGACCTTTTGCGCGATTCTGAACTCCGTTTCAACCTGCTCGAAAACCCTAGTATCTTCAGGTTTTTCAAAAATGACACGCTTGAGAGCCACTTTGTTTTTGGATTGTTTATCCGTAGCAAGATAGATCGTACTGCGTGCCCCGGTCCCGATGCGACGTTCAATCGTAAAACCACCAATATCAAGAATATCTTTCGCCATATAATTAAAAAAACGTATTATACCATAATTATCAATTTACTTCTGGAGGGCAATTCCCTCTAAATCACAGACTTATTATATTATCATAAAAAGTTGCTTTTGTCCAATATTCTAACCGATAATTTGTATTATCGGCACAAAAAATACCAAACTTAAGACATCAAATAATACCTTATCAATACCGCTAATCGGTCTTTTGACCTACTCTGCACCCAATTACAATAAAATAACATCTATTCCTACTCAACAAAAGGTAAATCAGCCAGCTTTTTCTTTACCCATTCAGCGTAATAATTTTCAGGATAAAGGCTGATGAAACTCGAAAGGGTCGCACGAGCCTTCGCCAAAAATTCTTTTTTTCGTTCCGGATTTGATTGATCCTGCTGTCGCCAGAAACTGATTCTCAAACTGCCGAGCTCATACAGTGCTTCCGTCCCGCCATCGGTCCCCTGATAGGCCTTGTGTAATTGTTCTAATTTCTCTGCTCGAAGCTGATCATCGGCGATCAGCTTAATCTTCGCCAAAAGCACATTATCATATAAAGGATTATCGTTTTTTATCTGCTTCAAAAACATATCAAGTTTTTGTTCATAATCCAGCGTATGTGGATTCAGCATCACAAACTGAGCCAGCCGTTCTCCGGATTCCGGATTATCTGTTAAATTTTCCTGACTGATTAATTCCATCAACTGTTCGATCTTCAGCTTTAATTCTGTAAGCTTAAAGGCCGTCATCACCGTCTCCGCTGGCGGCTGGAAAGGACTAAAAATCGATTCGTTCGGCTGATGCTGCCCGGAATATTCTTCCAAAAGAACAAGCACTTTCGTTTTTGCCTCATGAAGAATCTCCAGAGCCTGATCAAAGGAGGTCATCTCTGGGCCCTTGATCGCGGTCCTCTCCCAGCATATCCAGCCATCC
>CAZNET010000138.1:5184-6911 GCA_964571885.1 uncultured Pirellulales bacterium | reverse complement strand
CTGGACGGAACATGTTAAAGATTCAGTAAGTTTCCCAACCGATACTTGGACTTTTGTGGCCGTGACATTTGATCCCGCTGTCGCTTCAGGGCAGATGATCCTCTATCGGAATGGTCAAGTAGTGGATACAGCCACTTCTGTTCCGACCCATACATGCGGCGTGTGTCCTGATGCTAATCAATTATGGATTGGCGCGTTTAGCAATTCAGATTCCTCGACAGGTCCGCACTGTACATGGAAAGGTTACATCGACGATGCAAGGGTTTACGATTTTGCGTTGTCGCCACAGCAGATATCAGCCATGTACGCAGGCGGAGCGGGAAATCAGAATATCATTGTTGCTCAGGAAACCGAAGTCGGCCAAAAATGGCGGGCGAATGTCACCGGTTTTACTTCCGAAGGCGCGGGTAACGCGGTCAGCACCAATACAATCACGATACAATCCCCGGTTGACGGCAACGGCTGTCCGGATAATATGATCGCTTACTGGATTCTGGACGAAGCGATTGGCGGTTCCTATATGGATATTTATGACGATCATAGCGGATTTTGCGTTGGGGCCTGCCCCGATCCCTGTGCGGACGGTAAAATAAGCGGCGCTCAGTATTTCAACGGTGTATCGACCGGCATAGATGTTCTCGATGATAATGATTTCGATTTTACCGCGAATGATGACTGGACGATCGAATTCTGGATGAAAAAAGATGTCCCGGTCGGGGGCGGTGGAACCAACGATAACGAGGTAATCATCGGCCGGGATGAACGCAACGGCGGTGTCACTCTGCACTGGTGGCTCGGCGTTCAAAGCGCCGCAGGCGGCGCGATTCATTTCCAGCTGCCCGATCAGTCAGGCGTTTCAACATCGATCCAGGGACCAAAAGTTGATGATGGAAAATGGCACCATATCGTGGCGATTCGCGAAGGTTCCAAAAACAGCATGAGCTTATATGTTGACGGAACATTGGCGAACAGCCTGTCGAGTTTTACGACTCAGTCGTTTGCTTCCGTTTCGAACCTGAATATCGGCTGGATGAATCTAACCGGCGGATATCACTATGAAGGTTTGCTGGATGAAATCGCAATTTACAAAAGAGCTTTGACTGAAACGGAAATTCGAGCTCATTATTACCTGGTCCGTGATTACTGCGGTATTTGTGACACGCCGGTGCGAATCATGCCGCTGGGTGACTCGATCACCTATGATAACTATGGCGGTCAGCCGGATCCTGATCCCTACGAACGACATGCCTATCGAAACTATCTCTGGTATTTACTCGAAGACGGCGGTTTCGATGTCAACTTTGTCGGCAGTCGGCAATGCGGTCACGATATACTGCCCGCATTTGATATCGATCACGAAGGCTGGCCGGGATGGAATGATGACCAGATCGCGGATAATATTTATAACGGCCGCAATGATGCCAACAGCGGCTACAACTGGCTTAATCAAAATCCCGCGGATGTCATCCTGCTGCACATCGGCACCAATAATCTTGAGTCCTCAGCCGAAGACGTGAATGATATTTTCAAGGAAATCGATCAGTGGGAAACCGCTTATGATCGGGATGTCACTGTTATTGCTGCCCGGATCATCAATCGGATGAACGCCGGGTGCGGCAGCGGTACAACTCATACCTTTAATAACAATCTTGAGGATATCGTCAATTATCGTATTACTCAGGGTGACAAAATTATCCTGGTGGATATGGAATGCGGGGCGAACATTG